>JBIJAE010000052.1:0-8234 GCA_044345895.1 Chitinophagaceae bacterium | reverse complement strand
TATGACCGGCGACATGGGTTTTGATGAGCACCACTGCATCCAGGCCTTTTTCAGTAACCAGTGTATCGGAAAGACCCACGGCTACAGCAGGCTTACCGGATATGTTGGCTGCCAATACAACGAGGGTATAGGAGTAAGTGCTGCGCAAATCATTGCATAATTTTTTCAGGGAATCAGATGAAGAGGCTTCCGTGATGACGCCAATAAAATTGATGCCGTTGACTACTTCTGCTTTCTGCACCAGTTCTGCCTTCAAATATCCCAGCAACCTGTTCTCCGTTTGCTCCAACTGTTTCTTGAGCGTAGACAATTCCTCCAGGTGCTGTTCGATAGAACGCACCAACTCACGCGGATTCTTCAACAATGTGCTGACCTGCTTCAACAGGTGTTGCTCTTCCAGGTGCTTCTGGTCTGCAGCAATTCCACAAACAGCTTCGATACGGCGAACGCCAGCAGCCACGCCTGATTCTGATAGAATCATGCATTGCCCTAATGCGCCTGTTTGAGAAACATGCGTTCCCCCACAGAGTTCAATCGAGTAGTCAGGATCAATCGTCACAACCCTGACCTTCTCACCATATTTCTCTCCGAAAAGGGCCATGGCACCAAGTTTCATGGCTTCTTCCTTGTCCATTTCCCTGATCACGACGGGAATATTTTCACGAATTTTTGCATTGACCATCGCAGTCACAGCAGCCAGTTCCTCGTCTGTCATTTTTGCAAAATGCGAAAAATCAAACCGCATTCCATCATTGGAGACAAGAGAACCTTTTTGTGCGACATGGGTTCCCAAGACAGTGCGCAATGCTGCATGCAAAAGATGGGTAAGGGTATGGTGGTTGGTAATTTCTTTTCTTCGGTTGGCATTGACAGCAGCAAAAACCACAGGGCTGACTGTTTCGGGCAATGCCGACACAGTATGTACAATCAGGTCATTTTCTTTTTTGGTATTGAGCACCTCAATCACATGATCACCCATGGTAATGGTTCCTGTATCCCCTACCTGGCCACCACTCTCTGCATAAAACGGAGTCTGCTCCAGCACTACCTGAAAATGGGTCTGTCCTTTTGCCGTTACCTTTCTATACCGCAGCAAATTGGTGCTACAAGACAATTCATCATACCCAACAAATGCTTTTCCAGACATGGCTGATGAAGCTACATCTACCCAGTCTTCAACATCTGAAGCCGTGGCAGCCCGGCTCCTGTTTTTTTGCACCTGCATCTCCCGCTCAAATCCTTCTTCGTCTACCACAACTTCCTGCTCCAAAGCAATCAATCGGGTAAGATCGATAGGAAAGCCATAAGTATCATACAATTCAAAAGCAGCGGCTCCATCAATGGTGCCAGATTGCTTTGCCTGTTCAAGAATATCGTCAATCTTTTTCAATCCCTTGCCCAGTGTACGCAGGAAGGTTTCCTCCTCTTCTTTCACCACTTTAGCAATGAATCCCAACTGGGCCTGCAATTCAGGAAACACTTCACTGAACTGTACTGCCAATCCAGGCAACAATTGATGCAACATGGGTTCTTTCACATCCAGATAGGAATAATAATACCGAACAGCCCTTCGCAATATTCTTCTGATCACATATCCCGCTCCAGTATTTGATGGGAGCTGTCCATCAGCAATGGTAAAGGCGATGGCCCTGATATGGTCTGCCAAAACCCTGAATGCCACATCGGGTTTTGAGTCTCCGGCAGTATATTTTTTTCCTGAAATCCGCTCTGCTTCCTGGATTGATCCTGAGAAAATATCAGTATCGTAATTGGATGACTTGCCTTGTAAAACGCGCACAAGGCGCTCAAGCCCCATCCCCGTGTCCACATGGGTAGCAGCAAGGGGTTGCAGCGTTCCATCTTTCAAGCGGTTGTACTGGATGAATACATTGTTCCAGATCTCAATGACCTGAGGGTGGTCTTTGTTGACCAGGAGACGACCAGGTACGGCAGCCCTTTCTTCTGCAGACCTGCAATCCACATGGATTTCACTGCAAGGGCCGCAGGGGCCTGTGTCACCCATTTCCCAAAAATTATCTTTCTTGTTGCCGAAAACGATGTGATCTTCTGGCAACAGTTCCTTCCAAATGCCCAATGCGATGGTTGAAGCGGGGATGTTCTCCTTTGCATCGCCTTCAAAAACAGTGGCATACAAGCAGTCCTTGTCAATGCCATACACTTCAGTCAACAGCTCCCAACTCCAGGAGATGGCCTCCTTTTTGAAATAATCACCAAAGCTCCAGTTGCCCAGCATTTCAAACATGGTATGGTGATAAGTATCCACACCGACTTCTTCCAGGTCGTTGTGTTTTCCACTCACGCGCAGGCATTTTTGGGTATCAACTGCACGTTTATAGGGTGCTGGCTTGTTGCCCAGAAAATAATCCTTGAACTGGTTCATTCCTGCATTGGTGAACAAAAGGGTGGGGTCATCCTTCAATACAATGGGTGCAGAAGGAACAATATGGTGTCCTTTCCCTTCAAAAAACTTCAAAAACCTGTTTCTAATCTCCGCTGATGTCATTTCTTAATCCTTTTATAGGGATCCGTCTTGGATCAATGGTTTATATTTGCATTTCGCCACGCCAGCAAAAATACATTTTTTAAAAGATGGGCAGCGGATGAAGAAGATCAAATATTATTATAATACCCACACGCTTCGCTACGAGAAGCAGGTTGTGCCTCTCAGGGTGGCACTTTTGAGGGTATTGGCCTTCATCTCTACTGCCATCGTCACCGGATTGATCATTGTTGCCATTGCCTTCAGGTTCGTGGATTCTCCAAAGGAAAAACTCTTGAAAGTGCAGCTTGAAAGAGCAGAAGAGGTCAACAAGATCTATGCAGACCGTTACCGGGACATTGACGAAAGGTTAAAACTCCTGGAAAGAAGGGATAATGAAGTCTATCGATCGGTATTTGAAGCCACCCCCATCCCCGATAGCGCAAGGGCAAAGCAGATAGAATCCAAGAAGGAACTGCAACTGGTAGCAGGAATGGAAAACAGTGAAATGGCAGAAGGCATTTTCAATACGCTGAACACACTGTACAACAGGATTGCCAACCAGGAAGGGTCTTACAAGGAAATTGAGAAAATGATCAAGAACAAGGAAAAACTCCTGGCCAGCACTCCTGCCATTCAACCCCTGAGCAACCGGGACCTCAACAGGCTGTCTTCTGGTTTCGGATACAGAATTGACCCCGTGTACAAAACTGTCAAATTCCATCCAGGTCTTGATTTCAGCGCCCCACAAGGCACGCCCATCTATGCTACGGCAGAAGGTACGGTGCAAACAGCCGGCAACCTCGGCAATGGCTATGGCAACCATATCGTCATCCAGCATGGCTACTCCTACAGCACCCTGTATGGCCATATGTCAAGGATAAAGGCCAAAAGGGGGCAAAGGGTGAAAAGGGGTGAAGTTATCGGGTACGTTGGCAGTACTGGTAAATCAACTGGCTCTCATCTTCACTATGAGGTTTTCAAGGGCAAAAAGCGATTGGATCCCATTTATTTCTTCTATAACGACCTTACGCCGGAACAATACCAGCAAATCCTGAAACTGGCCGCCTCCCGCAATCAGTCATTTGATTGATACAGTTGTGCATAACTCAACCACAACTGAAAAAAATTAGTTCCTAATTTCGCTACAATGCTCCAGCAATTAGACCTATTTGGCGGTGAACCCATCAAGCTGACCGGTAAGCCTGCCGAGTCGAAAAGAAAATCATACAAGATTGCCCCACCCGCCCAGGTGGTGGAAGAGGCTTCTATTGAAGTGGCCAGTACAAATCAAGAAGCAGTTGCTATTGATGATTTATCAGTAGCATCCATAAAGAAGGTAAAAAAAGGGAGGCCAACCTCCGTTAACAAAACAACGGATATTGCTTTGCTGGACATTCCGGAAGATGAAATACTCTACAGCAAACAATACTATCCCATTGGTGAAGTAGCTGCCATGTTCAAGGTCAATATTTCCCTGATCCGTTTTTGGGAAAACGAATTTGACATCCTAAAGCCCAGAAAGAACAGAAAAGGCGACCGGTTTTTCAGGCCCGATGATGTAAAAAATCTCAAGCTGATTTATTTCCTCCTGAAAGAAAGAAAATACACCATCAGTGGGGCAAAATCATTCATCAAAAGTGGCAAAAAAGTAAATGAACGGTTCGAGGCCATTGAAAGCCTGAAAAATATCCGCGCCATGTTGCTGGAGCTAAAAGCCGGGCTGTCTTGAGGGTGCATTGATCACCCTTTCCTTCCCTGCAACTGCAATACCATTGGTTTCCAGCATATCCAATACCTGAAAATTCAGCTTTTGTTTTAATGCATTGAAGTCTGCAACGCTGATCACCCCTGTAATGCACTCAATGGTCACAGTATAGGAATCAATGCGGATGTCACTGAGCAGGATGGTTTTTTCTTCGAGTTCGGGATAAGTTAATTTTTCCTCCAACGCTTTCAACACCTGTTTCAACTGCTGGACAGTTGAACGGGGATCCAGCTCCAATACCAATTCAAAGCGACGCTTGTTGCGAAGCGAAAGATTGTCTACAATGCTATCCACCATCTGTTTGTTGGGAATGGTTACATAGGTCCTTTCGGTAGTACGAATCCTGGTGCTCCTTAAGCCGATTTTTTCAACAGTTCCATTGATTTGCTGGACCTTCAACAAGTCTCCCACTGCAAAAGGCCTGTCAAAGAAAATGATGAACGAAGCAATCAGGTTTTCAATGCTCTCCTTTGCAGCCAATGCAATGGCAGCGCCCACAATGCTCAAACCAGCCAATAACTTTGTGATGTCTTGGTTGAATACATACCTGATCATCACCAGGATACAGACAATGATCAAGATAACCTTCAAAAACTCCCTAAAAAAAATGATCAACTGGTCATCGCTATAATCCTCCGTATTCTTCGCCTTTTTTTCCATGACGATGGCCAGGTAATCGGTAACCCGCAACAGGGTATGAAAAAAGAAATAGATCAGCACCCCTGACGCCATCCTGTCTAACAATACATCAGATTTTACTTTCATGATCTTGAAACCAAACTCCCGGGGGAAGTTCAAGCTGTTCAACGCAACATAAGTTGCTGAGAAAAAAATGAAATTCTCCAGCGGTGCCAGCACCAGGTCAAAAAATTCTTTTTCATTGATTTTTCTGCCCATTTTTCTGAAGGCATAGAAAATTAACCTGGTGATTTTTTTACTGGCTACTTTTCTTAGAACAAGCACACTGAATATAAAACCGAACACCATCCCGTAATCCCTGATGCTGTTGTCTAGAAATATCCTGTTCAATACATCCTGCATGTTGCAATTATTTATTCCATTCGTATTGGGAGATGCCATTACCATCGAGCACATAGATGGCATTCGTTGTGAACCTGATCTGAGGAGCCGTATAGATTGAGGCTGGTAACTGCATTTCTTTTGTGTCGATGTCACCAGGGGTATACACCATCATTTTACCATTTTTCAAGCCGATGATTTTCTTGCCCATGGCCTGTACAGACGTCCAGCCAATCAGTGCAATGCGGTTCTTCATGGCTCCATAGTAATCAAATATGTACAAGCCTTTCTGGGCATCATACAGGTACACAAATCCTGCTGCATCAAACATGGTAGAAGGCGTCACAGTTTCATTGAACACCAGCCTGAGGTCAGCGGATTCAAACAAGAGCTTGCCACTCTCATCCAATTTTTTCAACCTACTTTCCTGCTCATCAAATACCCAGATGGTATTGTCATACCCCTGCGCAATAACCTGGGCCTGAAAGATATTTGCCTTGCGGATATCAATTTTATTGACGACCTGCATCAGCCTGTCCAGTACAAGCACAATCCTGTAATCCTTGAAATAAAGCAGGCTTCGCAATGGATTTTCAGCTGAGATGCTGTAGAGTTTCCCGTACCTCCTCACCTCGTTGAAAACACCCATTGAATCAAGGTTTGCATTGTACTTCTTGAGCTGTCCTGACCTGCTCAGGGCATATATATTTCCCAGTTGATCTGGCATACAATATGTAAAATCGCCCTTGATGGATTTGGGATGCTCAACCAGGTTAAGCTGCTGCGCCTTGCCGGAATTGATCAGACAAACAAGAAATGTTGCAATGAAAATCAGCATCCTCATCTCAGTTGAATTTCAGTTGTAAATCTGTTCCATCAAGGACTGCATAGGAATCGTACTTTATCCAATCACCAAGGTTGATGTAACGGCTTTTTTCATTCAGTTGAAAATCGATAGGGAGATGCCGGTGACCAAAAACGAAATAATCATAGGCATGCTCCTTGAGCTTTTCTCTGCAGTAAAGGATCAGCCACTCATTTTCCTCGCCCAGGAATTTTTCATCACTCTCCCCAGTGGAGGCCCTGCTGCTCTTGCTGAAATATTCAGCCAGTGAAATGCCAAAAAAAGGTGGAATCAAACCGAAAAGAAATTTTGAGAATGGGTTCCTGAAAACTTTTTTGATGGTCTTGTATCCATGATCACCAGGACCGAGTCCGTCACCATGTCCAATCAGAAACTGCTTCCCATTGAATTCAAAATTCCTGGATTCATGGTATACAGGAATGTTCAATTCCTTTTCGAAATATCCAGACATCCACATGTCGTGATTGCCTACAAAAAAATGAATGGGTATACCTGAATCTGTCAACTCTGCCAACTTACCCAGAATGCGCACAAAGCCTTTGGGCACTACTTTTCTGTACTCGAACCAAAAATCAAAAAGATCTCCCACAATAAAAATTGTAGCGGCATCAGCCTTGGCCCTTTCAAGAAAAGCAACAATTTTTTTCTCCCTGACAAGGCTGGACGCATGATCAGGGACACCGAGATGAAAATCGGAAAGGAAGTAAACCTTTTTTCCTGCAGGAATTTGCATGGCCAAAGATACTGCTTATTGGGAATTGTGTTAAACCGCTATTTATCAAGGAGAAAGCAAAATACCTCCTTTGGGCCATGAACCCCCACAACAAGGGTTTTTTCGATATCAGCCGTACGGCTGGGACCTGTGGCAAAAGAAATCATGGAGGGCAGCTGATCTCCGTATTTTTTTTGCATGAATGCAAGGGCATCTTTGATATCGTAGACAAGCTGACTGGACTTTGCAATGCAGATATGAATGGGTGCGTATACACTGGACAACCTTCCGGAAGACTCTGTGCTGCTGAGCACCATTGACCCGGTTCGTGCCACCAGTACCTCACATTTGGTGATGGAAACATCAGTATCGCCGAGTGGCTTTTCAGAAAATGCAGGAAACCCGAATGATGACAAGGCTCCTTTGATGTTCTCATCTGCACAATGAACTTCTGTCCACCCCCTGTCTGTGACGAGCTGCCTGATCTGGTTGACCAGGTCTTCCTCATTGGCACAAAAAGAAAATTTACCAAGGAGTGCGCTGAATTTTTCGGCAAACAATACGGAAAGATCATCACCCGTGTTTTCAAAAGCAAAATTGATCTTTTCTATTCCGGGAAAGGGCTGATCCACTGGTTGTGTCAGCGCTTTTCGGATATTCTTCAGTATGCCTTCTTTTCCGGTAGATGCCTCCATGCTTATGCAGGATTTTGTTCTCCTTCTGATCCCTTTTCTATTGAATCGACTTCGGGTATTGACGGTTCAATAACCGCTACAGCAGGCTCCTCCGCTACAACGGGTGCAGCATCTGTTGCAAATATTTTCTTCTCCTCATAAGGACGTTTACCAATCAGGTCTTCAACGTCTTGCTGGTGAAGCACTTCTCGATCCAACAAAGCCAGGGCAATTTTCTCAACCTCTGCTTTCTTTTCAGTAAGCAATTCAATCGTGCGTTTGTAAGCCTGATCTACCAACACCCTTACTTCACTGTCAATAATCTTTCCGGTTTCCTCGCTGTAAGGTTTGGTAAAGGTGCTTTCCTGAGCGGGATCATAAAAACTCACATTGCCCACTTTCTCGCTCATGCCATAAACGGTAACCATTGCATAAGACATTTTGGTTACCTGCTGCAGGTCATTTTGTGCACCGGTTGAGATCTTTCCGAAGAAGATTTGTTCACTGGCCCTGCCACCCAGGGTCATGCACATCTGATCAGTCAACTGTTCAGTGTTGTAGAGGTATTGCTCTTTGGGCGTGTATTGTGCATATCCCAATGCTGCTACGCCGCGGGGAACAATGGTCACTTTCAACAAAGGATAGGCATGCTCGAGGAACCATCCGCATACGGCATGGCCTGCCTCATGATAGGC
>JBIJAE010000107.1:0-5839 GCA_044345895.1 Chitinophagaceae bacterium | reverse complement strand
GGAAGCAGGGATGTATGTTTTGATCCTCAAAGATTTGGTTGCAAAAATTCCTCCTGCTGACAGCATCCTGAAATTATCCTTGGGCAAGGATCGTTATACAGGTGATGAATTACAGGATTTCAAACCCATGGAATCCTCAGTGATCAAAGCAAAATCTGTTTTATTGGGTTTCTTTCAGCAAACGCGGCAAATGGAAAATACCAATGTTAGCTTGATTGCTGACCTGATCCAATTCTATGAGGGAGAAAAATCCAAGGTAGAGGCTGTAGAAAAAGAACCCGTAAAGTATAGGCAGGATGTTGTCAAAGACAACTACGATGATATCAATGACAGGTTTTATGGTAACAATGATCTCATGGGCTTAGATGCTTCACACGGAACACATGTAGCGGGCATCATTGGAGCATCAAGGCAAAATAAAATTGGTATCAATGGTGTGGCCAACAATGTTGAGATCATGACCATTCGGGCAGTTCCTGATGGAGATGAGCACGACAAGGATATCGCCAATGCCATCCGCTATGCTGTAGACAATGGCGCCTGGGTGGTGAACATGAGTTTTGGAAAAAGTTTCTCACCCGAGAAAAAATGGGTTGATGAGGCCGTGAAATATGCAGAGTCAAAAGGGGTTCTGTTGGTTCATGCAGCGGGCAATGATGCCAAGAATATTGATGTTGAGGATAATTTCCCATCCCGCAATTTCGATAATGATACCCTCAAGGTTTTTTCGAATTGGATAAATGTTGGAGCAAGTGGGGCAACTGAAACTGACCTGGCTGCTTCTTTTTCCAACTATGGTAAACGGGAAGTCAATGTTTTTGCTCCAGGAGTTAAGATTAATTCAGCAATCCCTGGAGGAAATACCTATGGAGTAAAGGATGGAACAAGCATGGCAACTCCTGTTGTTACCGGTTTGGCGGCGCTGATCCTCTCCTATTTTCCTGATTTAACAGGAGCACAGGTAAAAAACATCATTGAACGCTCTGCAATGAAACCATCGACAAACAGCTTCCCCAAACCTGGAACGGAGGACGAAAAAATAAGTTTGGATCAGCTTTCCTCCACTGGAGGCATTGTCAATGCATTGGATGCCCTTAAATTGGCTTCTACCATCAAAGGAGAAAGAAAGCCTTTGCAAGAAAGTGCGGATAAATCCATCAAAAAATCGAAAAAACAGTAAGATGTTTCCAGCGCGTTCTGCCATCAGGCATCCAGCTTTTTTTAACCATTACGTTGAACAGGTTGGGACAGGTAATATCAGTAGTCTGCTGGATGCTTCAGTCAACTTGCTTGAACAAGATTTAAGCATCATCTCAAAAGTTGATGGAACATTTTCCTATGCCCCCGGCAAATGGAGCATTAATACACTGATTAGGCATTGCATTGATGCAGAAATGATTTTTGCCTTTAGGGCTTTATCCATTGCCAGACAAGATCCTCATCCAATCAGGAGTTTTGAAGAAAACCAATATGCGATTGAATCAGAAAAAACATACGATTTACCATTGTTGGTTAGGGAGTTTATTCATATAAGATCATCCACGGCCCTGCTTTTCAATGGCTTTCATGAGGATTGGCTGAGCCGTACTGCTAAAACAGACAATGGAGAGCAGATGAGCCTGCTCTCCATTGGATACATTATTGTTGGACACTGGTTACACCACAGGAAAATACTGCAAACAAGGTATGGCGTTCAGTTTTGATTGTTAATTGCCTTTTACCAGAACAACCTGTCGGATCATATCAGAGATGACTTGACAGGTCTCATTGATATAGATGTCTTTCGAAAGGTTACCAATCCATTGTTTGCGCCTTTCCAACTTATCATTGTCTGCAGCAAGTTTTTTCTGGTCCAAATCCAACATTTTAACTTCCATTACTTTTGTTGATTTGTTCATTTCATCAATTTTTTTGAAGGAATCCCTGAGGCTTTTCTGTCCCTCGCGGTACTTGTTCAACTGAAGTGAATAAACACGTTGATTGGCTGTTTCCATGAGAGTGGAAGATTCTTTGATGGCATTGAAGGTTGGATTTGCAGCAACCCTTGCAGCACTGGTCTTTTTTACATAATCAATATCATAACCTGGAGAAATACGGTTGTAGAATGCTCTGGGGATCTCATCCCATGGCAATGCATCTGGATTGTCTTTTTCTCTGTATTTGAGCGACTCATACTGGTCAGGAAGGATAATATTGGGTGTTACACCTTTGAGTTGTGTAGACCCGCCATTGATGCGGTAAAATTTCTGTAAAGTCAATTTTATGGTACCAATGTCAGTGGCTTCTTTGTTAAATACACCAGCACTAGGTTCCAGACCAATATTCCTTTGTACGGTCCCTTTTCCATAGGTGGAAGTACTGCCAATGACTACACCGCGACCATAATCCTGAATAGCAGCAGCAAAGATTTCAGAAGCTGAGGCAGAAAATTCATTAACCATCACAGCCAGGGGGCCATCGTACAAAACAGAACGATCCCTGTCCCTGAGTACCTGAGGATTACCCTCTCTGTCCTTAACCTGTACAATTGGGCCTTCTGGAATAAAGAATCCCACCATCTGTACAACATCATACAAAGATCCACCACCATTGTTCCTGAGGTCCATGATGATTCCATCAACGGATTGTTCTTTCAGTTTGATGATTTCCTTGGCCACATCCTGAGAACATTTAGGGCCGTTGGGTCTTTCCCAATCTGCGTAAAACTCAGGGAGAAATATGTATCCAATCTTTTTTCCACCTTCATTGATCACAGCACTTTTGGCATATGTTTCATCCAAAACCACTTCATCCCTTATCATCGAAACAATCTTTATTGTTCCATCTGCTTTTTTGATTGTTAACCTGACTTCAGTACCTTTTTTACCCCGTATGAGCTTAACAGCATCTTCGGTTTCAAAACCGGTAAGATCTGTTGGCTCTTCAGCTGCCTGACCAACTTTTAATACCTGATCGCCAACTGCCAACTGTTGAGATTTTGACGCTGGAAGTCCCGCCACGATGGTAGCAATCCTGATGGCACCACCCTCATCATTGCGCAATGATGCGCCAATACCATAAAACCTTCCACTCATTTGTTCATCAAATGATCTTTTTTCCAATGGTGGAAAGAATGTGGTATGAGGATCCATGAAATTGGTAATGACGTTGACCAGCATGTCAAACCTTTCATCTGGCTTGGTTTTGATGATGATCCGATCAAAATTCCTTGTCATCATCAGTTTCACTTTTGCCCTGGCATCTTTTTCCAGTTCGGCATCAGACTTGTAGGCACTATCTCCTTTCTTCATCGTATTGCGTTGATCCATCAGATCAGACAGGCGTTCAAGGGTCAAGAATTTCAACCTTTTTCTCCATGCATCTTTTCTTGCAGCTTCATTCTTGGAATAGTCCAGCTTCTCTGGTTCTAAAACGATGGTTTCGTCTGTAGTAAATTGAAAGGGGTTCTGCAACAACTCAGGATAATATGCTGCAACTTCCTTGGTACGCTTTGAGTAAATCTGATCGACTGCATAAAAGTAAGCAATTGGTGCGCCATGCAATTCGTCATCAATGGTGGTCTCAAACTTTTTCAGTTCCTTCAGGTCTGCTTGCAGAAAAATATTCTTGTCTGGATCCAAGGCTTCCAGGTATTTCTTATGAATGTTCTGTGAGAAAACATCATCCACTTTTTTGGGGCTGTAATGTGCAGCTTCCAGCATGTCTGCCACCTGCTGAAAAATCAACTGATACCTATCTGGTGGATTTCCAATCCCTGAAGAATTGAAGGTAATCAGCAACCCGGCCAACACGAGAACAATCACGACTGGTAAAGATCTTTTACTGAACATAAATTGTAAAAATTTAGATGACATATCCAAAATTAACCCTTTCAACAGCTTTGAGGTCGTTTTTGTGATGAATGGAGCCTAAAAGTTATGTTAAGAAAGCACAAGTAGCGCAGGATGGGTAAAATAAAAGGGTATCCTTTCTATTCGAAGAATACCCTTTAACAAGAGGGAGGATGATGGGTCTCGAACCCACGACCTTCTGAACCACAATCAGACGCTCTAACCAACTGAGCTACAACCTCCGTGTTTATGGAGTGCAAAATTAATGGAAATGTTTACTCCACCAAAATTGAATTTGACTTGGCCAAGATCAACTAACTTTGCAAAAATTTTTGCTATGAATTATTGGCTCATCCTCATACCATTGATATCTGCCTTCATTGGCTGGTTTACCAATTGGATAGCCATAAAAATGCTTTTTCACCCAAAAGAACCCAAGAAAATCCTTGGAATAACCTTTCATGGGATTTTTCCAAAAAGGCAACAACAATTTGCTCAAAAACTAGGCAAACTTGTCAGTGAAGAGCTTTTGTCTTTCAAAGAAATTGAAGAAAAAATCATCAATCCTGACAACCTTTCCAAAATAATGCCCCTGGTTGAAGGGAAAATCGACCTTTTCCTTCGAGAAAAACTCAGCAGCGTTTTCCCCATGATTTCGATGTTTATAGGTCAAAATACCATCAACCAGTTAAAACTTGTTTTCATGCAAGAGCTGGAGGCCATGTTCCCTGAAATCATTGGTACATATATGAAAAATATTGAATCCCAACTTGACCTGGAAAAAATGGTAATAGACAAGGTTTCTGGTTTCTCCAGTGACAAAATGGAATCCATCCTCACCCAGATCATGTCCAAAGAATTTCGCTTCATTGAAATTGTTGGTGCTGTTTTAGGCCTTGTCATAGGTTTTGTACAGGTTTTGATCACATTGGTGGCTTCCTGAACTTAATTCTCCCTTTTTTGTTTAACAAATACTTGACTTTCAATCCGAAAGCTTAAAAGATCAAAAAGCATCCAATTCATTAAAATAGCGCTTAATGCAAAAATTATTCCTTGTCTTGTTTTTATTCCTATCCTATAACACAATAGCACAAATCCCTGGTGGCGGCGGCAGGCCCTCCGGAGCCGGTCAAAACATGAATATTGGTCGATTCTATGGAAAAATAACAGATACGAAAACCAATAAAGGGATTGAAGCCTCCTCCGTTCAACTTGTACAATCTGTTTTTGATTCTGCAACCAAAGCGAAGAAAATCAAAATCATCTCAGGCCAATTAACCAAAAGCAATGGTGATTTCAGTCTCGAAGGCTTGTCAGTAAGAGGACAATATACCCTAAGGGTGACGGCGATTGGATACCTTACCCTTGAAAAACAAGTAAAATTTGACCTTGGTGCCAATGGTAATGATTTTTCTAAGATCATGAGCAATGCAGATGTTGATTTAGGAAATATCAAACTTGAGGTTGATGCAAAACAACTCGAAGAAATCAAAGTTGTGGGAACGAAGCCCTTTATGCAAATGGGCGTAGATAGGAAAATCTTCAATGTGGAAAAGAACCTTGTGTCAACCGGACAGACTGCCGCAGAAATGATGAGGAATATTCCTGGTGTTGATGTAGACATTGATGGTAATGTCAGCCTGAGGAATGCATCCCCAACCATATTCGTTGATGGTAGACCCACCAACCTTTCTCTTGACCAAATTCCTTCTGACGCTATCCAAAGTGTAGAGCTTATCACCAATCCTTCAGCTAAATTTGATGCATCCGGTGGAATGTCAGGTATCATTAACATTGTTCTCAAGAAAAACAGGAAAGCTGGTTACAATGGTAACCTTCGCGCAGGAATTGACTCACGCTTGATGCCCAATTTTGGTGGCGATATCAACATCAAGCAAGACAAGGTCAATGTATTTGCCAGTGCCATGTACAATAGAAGAAAGTCTATCGGTGAGGGCGAGTCTATAAGAGAGGAGTTCTTTGCCTCCCCTTCCATTAGCTATAACCAA
>JBIJAE010000001.1:0-28964 GCA_044345895.1 Chitinophagaceae bacterium | reverse complement strand
AAATGATGGCATGTTGAGGTATACATGTAAATTTACACCAGGCATATAAACCTAAGATTAATTTTATTCAGCATGAAAAAGCAAACAATTATTGCACTGGGACTGGTACTTCTCCCATTTGCCTATGCCCTCTACCTCTACCCCACGCTGCCCAATAAGATTCCCATGCATTTTAACATCAATGGAGAAGTGGATGGCTGGGGATCGAAGGAAAGCATTTATCTGCTGCCTTCCATCATGGGCCTGACCAGCATTTTCGTGTATTTTTTGATGGCGAACATCAAAAAAATTGACCCCAAAAGATATGAAGGAGCAGACGACAAGGTCTATGCGCAATTTGGGCTCTTTACCTCAGGATTTCTTTGCTGTTTGTCCATTGTTATTATCTATAGCACTGTACATTCCGGGGTTGATATCAACAAGTTGATTTTCCCCTTGCTGGGTTTTGCATTTGCCGGGATGGGCATTTACATGCCAAAACTCAAGCAGAATTACATAGCAGGCTTCAAACTGCCATGGACATTGGAAAACGAGGCGAACTGGAATGCCACACATGCCCTGGCAGGAAAGGTATGGATGGTTGGAGGAGCCTTGCAAATGGCTACTGCTTTGCTGCTCAGCGGACCTGCTATTTTTATCGTATTCATATCCATCACAGCCGTGATGGTCATCATCCCTTCTATATATTCTTACAGAATGTTCAAACGGGGAAACCCTACAACTTGATCTTTAATGCCTGCATCTTTGTTGATCTTGTAGCCAACTTTTTGCAGGACGAGACATAAAAAACAAAAACCCCCGGCAAATGCTGGGGGTTTTTCGTGGAGATGGACGGACTTGAACCGCCGACACACGGATTTTCAGTCCGATGCTCTACCAACTGAGCTACATCTCCTCGTAGCCAAATTAATTGGAGTGCAAATATAATCCTTGGCGGGGAAATGGCAAAATCATTGCAAGAAAGAAGAAAAAAAGACCCGGTATTAACCTTTAAACTTTTTTGAGGGTGAGACAATTCCACCACCCCGTCTCCAGACACTCGCTTCGCTCGGTCTGGATTCACCCCTCTTGGTCAGGTTTACCAACCTTTGGTTGGAGGGGAATCTTTTGATCTTAGCTTTTCCAAGAATTATCAAGGGCTTATGGAATGAGGTCCATTAAAATTATTTTGTCAGCATGACAAGTCGAAAGAAAATATCCCATTTTTAGGCAAAAGATTTTTAAATTGTAATGCTATTGACACAAAGCATTCTGTCAACCCATAACATTCAACTGACAACCCCTTATCAATGTCCAACACATTCGACGCAATTGTAGTAGGCTCAGGCATCTCCGGAGGCTGGGCAGCAAAAGAACTGACTGAACGTGGCCTCAAAACCATCCTCATCGAAAGAGGGCGCAATGTGGAACATGTGAAGGATTATGTGGGAACCGAAAAAGACCCCTGGGAACTGGAACACCGCGGTGGAAAGACCCAGGAAGACCGCACCAACTCTCCTATTCAAAGCAAATGCTATGCTTATGATGAGGTGTCGAAGAAGTTTTTTGTGAACGATCTTGAAAATCCCTACACACAGGTGAAGCCATTTGAGTGGATCCGTGGCAACCATGTGGGCGGAAGGTCACTGATGTGGGGCCGTCAGTGCTACAGGCTGAGCGATCTTGATTTTGAAGCGAACGCCAAAGATGGCCATGGCGTGGATTGGCCCATCCGTTACAAGGACCTGGCTCCCTGGTACAGCTATGTTGAAAAATTTGCGGGCATCAGCGGCTCCCGCGATGGTTTGTCGATGGTGCCGGATGGTGAATTCCTTCCTCCCATGGAGATGAACTGTATCGAAAGAATGGTGAAAGAAAACCTCAAAACCAAAATGGGAAGGCCAATGATCATTGGCCGTGCAGCCAACCATACTGCCAAAATTGGCACCCGCGGACCTTGTCAGTTCCGCAACAAATGCCAGCAAGGTTGTCCTTTTGGAGGCTATTTCAGCTCTAATTCAGCCACCCTTCCTGCCGCTGCGGCAACAGGCAACCTGACCATGCGCACCAATGCCATCACCATTGAAGTGATCTACGACAAGGAAACCAAGCGCGCAAAAGGCGTAGTGGTTTTGGATACAGAGACGATGAAAACCGAAGAGTACTTCGCAAAAATCGTCTTCCTCAACGCATCCACCCTTGGCACCACCCATATCCTCCTCAATTCCGTTTCTGATGCCTTCCCCAACGGGTTTGGCAACAGCAGCGAACAGGTAGGACATAACCTGATGGACCACCACTACGGTGTGGGGGCTTCTGGAGATTTTGACGGATTCCAGGACCAGTACTTCTATGGCAAGAGGCCGAATGGCATCTATGTTCCCCGTTTCCGCAACCTCGATGGTGGCTCCTCTGCCGGCTATGTGCGCGGATTTGGCTACCAAGGCGGCGGCTCCAGGGGGCGTGCAAGTTCCGGCGAGATCGGCCTCGAACTCAAGGAAACCGTTACCGAACCAGGCAACTGGACGATGGGAATGGGCTCTTGGGGCGAACACCTTCCTTATTACGAGAACAAGGCAACACTCAACAAGGATAAAAAAGACAAATACGGACTGCCCACCTTCGATATTGACTGTGAGTTCAAGGAGAATGAAATGAAAATGAGGGTAGACATGAAAAACAGCGCAGTAGAAATGCTTGAAGCCGCTGGCATCAAGAATGTCAAAGCATACGACAACATGCCTGCGCCTGGTTTCTGTATCCATGAAATGGGAACAGCACGCATGGGCAATGATCCAAAAACATCAGTACTCAACAAGTGGAACCAGATGCACGACGTTCAGAACGTCTTCATCACAGACGGATCTGCCATGGCTTCCTCCGCCTGCCAAAACCCATCTGTTACATACATGGCCCTCACTGCCCGCGCGGTTGACCATGCGGTGGGAGAGTTGAAGAAGGGGAACCTGTAAGAGGTTTAAGGGTTTAGAGGTTTAGGGTTGAAGTAGAATTAACGCCTAAATCTTCTTGATCCTGCTCAGCCACATGATGACCCCGGTAATCGGGAAGGTTGTGCCTATCAGACAGACCAGGAATCCAAGGATTTTGGATGGAAGCCCAAAGATAGAGCTGGTATGAATCGGTTTGAAACTGGCGCGGACTTGTTGCCCAATGGGCCTGTCGCCAAACGCAACCGTCTTCAGGTATTCGCCAGAATATTGGTCATAATAATGGTTGTCTGTGGCGGTTTCATGAATGGCCGTTCTGCTCAGCACGTTAACACCAAATACAGCACTGGAATCTTTTGGCAAGCTGATGTTGTAAAAAACAGCATTGGGAATCCTGTTGTAGGCATCTGCAAGCACATCGTCAATACCGGCTTTTCCCAACGAATCAACAATGGTTGATGTGGGTGGCTTGATGGGCTCTTTGGAAGAATTCGTGACCTTGTAAATGCCATCATTGAACCATTGGAAACTCCATGCCAGTGCAGTAAAGGCAAAAATGAAAAGGAAAATGACGGTATAAATGCCCAGTGCATGGTGAAAATCATAAGCCAGCCTTTTCCAGTTGGCCTTCCACTTGATAGAGGTGCGCTGTTTGAGCATCGCCTTGGTTTTGGGCCACCAAAGGATTACCCCGGTGATCATGATGAACAAAAACAAAAGCGTACTGGTTCCCATGATCAGCTTTCCAGTGTCTGAGCCCAATAACCTGCGGTGCATGTCTTCAACAGTGCTGAAAAAAGAATCCGCATAACTGTAGAGTTCAACGATGCGCCCGGTATAGGGATCTGCAAAAGCAGTGATTTTTTTGGGATCGGGTTTGCCATCCTTGCCCGGGAGAGAAAGGGCTATTTCAAGGTTGCGGGAAGGGTCAGAATGGATCTTGACGCCACTGACCTTGGCCTTGGGATATTCCTTTTTCAGGTTGGCCAACACTGCTCCAACAGGCAATTGAATTTCCGCCTGCTGTTGTACAAAATACCTGTCGTGGTAGATGGAATGCTGCAACTCCTCTTCAAAAACAAGGACAGACCCTGTGAAGCAGGCCATCATGATAAATATGCCAGAAGCCAGACTGAGGTAGAGGTGTACGTTGCGGAACAATGTCTTCATGTGAACTTTGTTTAAGCCGCCATGAAGGTAATCAATAGATTCCTGATGGCAAATGACGGGATGGGCCCTGATTGAATAAGGGTAGCCAATACATAACTATAGTATTGGAAATGTTATCTTAAGGCAGAAACATCTACCCTGCTGGGGGTTTCTTTTCCGGAAACAATTCCTTTAGAACTCAGGGCGATGGCGCGGATGATGGCTGCCATGTTCTGCATGTCAAGGGTCCCGATTTCATCAGAAGCCTTGTGGTAGTTCGGCTCGCTGTCCATCTTGGATGTGGAGATGGTATGTGCGGGAACCCCAAGCCTGGCAAGGGTTGCATTGTCTGAACGGTAGAACAACTGTTGCGTTGGATAAGGATCTGGATGGAAGGTGAAATCCGTTCCCTTGAGGTTGTTCTGCAAAATTTCACCCATATTGGTCTTTTCAAAACCCGTGATGTAGGCGCTGTTTTTCCCCCATTTGCTTTCAGTACCAATCATTTCGATATTGAACATGGCCATCACCTGGGCAGGATCAAATTGTTTTGAGAAATACGTTGCACCAAAACCGCCAATCTCTTCTGCAGTGAAGGCAGCAAAGACCAATGTGCGCTCATTATCATTGAGCTTCTTGAAGTACTTGGCCAACATGATCATGGCCGTAGTGCCTGCTGCATCATCATTGGCGCCGTTGTAAATGGAATCGTTATTCTCCATTTTATTGCTGTTGATGCCCAGGTGATCATAGTGTCCGGAAAAGATTACGTATTCGTTGGCCTTCGATTTGCCAGGAATGACGCCCACTACATTGGACAAAGGCATTTCTGTTAGCTCTTGCTTTGCCTCAATTGTAAAACGACTTGGTATTTCATTCTGAATGACAAATACAATGTTTGGTTGGGTTTGGTAAAACTGTCCTCCCCTTTGTGTAGCTCTTGCAAAGATTTGTTCATGGGTACTATCAACAAATACGATGGTATTCTTTAAAGAAGATGAATATTTTCTCCACTCGTTTACAAAGTTGGCACCTCTGGGTATGCTTGCGATTTCATAACCTGAATTCTCAGTGATGTTTAATGACTTCTGCACTGAATTGATGCTGAATTTGAGCGATTTTGGAACTGTGTTGATGGTAGTATTTTCTGCGTCAAGGCCCTTGATTTTTATATTGAACGAAGTTACTTTCGGACGAATCATGGCAAATGATTGCAAGTACGAACTTCCATTGTTCCATTTTTTCAAACCTGTCTGCTCAAATTCAGCAGCAATAAAGTTTGCAGCTTTTTCAATACCAGGTGTGAAAGTTCTTCTGCCCTGCATATCATCCGCAGAAAGGATGCGCTCTATGCGTTCTGTTTCTTTGATGCTAATCACATCAAGGGCTTTTTGACCAAAAACTACAGACGAAAATACCAGAAGAACAAAGGCTGAACATATTTTTTTCATGACGAGGATTGAAATGCTTTTAAAAATCGGGAACAATCCCTTGGCTTAATGATGATGCCTTTCAAGGATTTCAGCGCCAAGATAAAATAAAAAAGGCAGATGGAACGACCATCTGCCTTTGCGTATCAATTGGATTGTTTATTTAGTAGCCAGGATTCTGTTTCAAATAACCAGGGAGGTTGGAAGCCCCGTCAATGGCTGTTTGTGGAATGGGGAATACCCTTTTGTTCCTGTCAACACTGCTTTTCTCTGTCCATGTTCCCTCGAACTTACCAAAACGAACCATGTCTGTTCTTCTTTGAAGCTCCCAGTACAACTCAAAGCCACGCTCCCTGAAAAGCTGATCCAAATTAACTGAAGTAAGGGCCCTGCCCGCGCCGGTTGCAGTGCGGGAAGTTCTTACTGTATTGACATCAGTAAGCGCTGCAGCTGCATCGCCTTTGCGCAGCCTGGCTTCTGCACGTATAAGGTATACATCGCCCAAACGTACAATGGGAATATCGGCTTCGCCAAAGTTTCTTCCACTTACTGATTTCTTTCCAAATTCAAACTTCAACACGCGGAAACCAGTTGCATAATCACTTCCAGCCGTGGTAAAGTCAATACGCTCGGTATGCAATACCGGAGTTGTAGGCCTGTTGCGCGTATTGTTGAAAAGTCTTCCTACCCTGAACTTGCCATCGGGGCATTTTTCGAAAACACCCGAAGTCCTGATCAATCCAAACTGCTGACCACGCAAGATTCCCCTGTCTACCCTGTACGAAGCAGCGTCATAACAAGCCGTTTGTGTTACGGGATCAACGGTAATGTTCTTCTTGTAAAACCTTGGATCAGCAACAGCCGGATCAACAGGAGCATATGCATCTACCCATGTTTTGTAGAAATCAGATGTAATACCAGGACCATCGGTTCCGTTGGCGCCGGTAAAAGCCGGCAGCGGAAACTGATCACCTGAAAGAGAAAAATAGGCCAGCCTGTTATGACCATTGAGGTCTGCACGCTGGTCAACGGCAAAAACCAATTCCTTGTTGGTATTGTTTTCATCATTGAATATAGCCCAATAATCTGGAGACAATGCATATTGACCGGATGAGATGATTTTAGAGGTATACTCGATCACCTTGTCCATGTCATCATTCCTGAAATTGAAGGTGGCAGCATAACGATCGCGGTAAACAGCAGCATTCAGGTGCAACTTGGCAAGCAGGCCCCAAACGCCAGCCTTGGTGAGGCGGCCTGGGCCGGTGGTGTTGTCCAGCAAAGGCTCCACTTCAAGCAATACCTTTTTGAGGTACTCCACAGCTTCTTCTCCACGAACAATTTTTGAAGTAGCACCTGGGTCTTCCTTGACAAAGATCACACCCCATAGATCAAGCACCAGCATGTTGTAAAACGCATACATGCCTTTGGCTTCTGCAATGTATTTTGCAGCGTTCGGATCCTTGCTTCCCTGCAATGAACTGATGGCAGAAACGGCGCGGGAAAGGCTCTGTGTAATCGGGTTCCAGGTATTTCTTACCGGTGCATTGTTGCTGGTGGTCTGGTGCCTGTGCAAATCAAGGAAGATTCCATTATCACCCCAGTCTGTTCCACCACGGTAAGGAAGAATGGCCTCGTCTGTGGTGATTTCCTGAAGGGCAAAAAGGCCAGTATGCAAAAAGATGTTGGGTAACTGTGCATAGACCGGTGCAATGGTTCCGTCTGCAATCTGTTTCTCTGTCAACCCAGTTACGGATGACTCATCGAGAACAGTCTCCTTTAGCTTGGTACAACTTTCTGTCATGGACAACAAGCCCAAAAGAAAGAGCAGGGTGAATATTCTATTTTTCATGTTATTTATTTTAGAAAGTTAAGTTTAATCCGAAAATGATTGATCTGGCCTTGGGATAGCTAAGTCCGTCAATGCCATAAGAAGATACGCCATTGATGGTTCTGTCAGTGTTCACCTCAGGATCGTATCCATTGTATTTTGTGATCACAAAAAGATTTTGACCAGTCACGGAAAGACGAAGTCCGGAAATCCACTTGCCCATTGCACTGCCGCGCGTATCAAAATTATACCCCAGGGCCATGTTGTTCAAGCGCAAATACGCTCCGTCTTTCAGGTACCTTGAACTTACCGGTGCTGAATTGTTGATGGACTCTTTCGGAGAGGCAAGTGCCTCAGGCGTAGTGTTCACACTTTTCGATAAACGCAACTTATAGAAATAAGCATTGGCTGTATTGTCATAAATCTTGTTTCCTGAAACACCATTAAAATTGGCAACAAAGTCAAATCCTTTGTAAGAGAAGTTGGCAAAGAAAGCATAAATCACTTTAGGAAGTGCGGAGCCCAATGCAAGCCTGTCTTTGTCTCCACTGATGCCATCGCCATCGATGTCACGGAAGGTGCTGATGCCATTGGCATCTAAGCCGGTCCATTGCCTAAGAAAGAAAGTGCCAATGGGCTGTCCGTTGATATAGCCGTTTACAGTAGCAGAAGTCAAGCCAGGTCCTGAAGCAGAGCCGGATTGAATAACAGAGTAAGGAGAATTTTCAACAAGATTGCTCAGGAAAGCTACATTACCGCCAATCGTGTACTTTATTCCGGATTTGGTTTTGTTCTTGTAAGCAAGATCAATTTCAAGACCCGAGTTGGTAATTGTCATGTCTTCCACATTGGTCCAGAATGTACCTGCAGGCTGAACAGGGTCTGCAGGAATCACTTCAAGCAGGATGTTGTTGGACAACTTCCTGAAATAATCGATAGATCCTGTAAGTGCGCCTTTCAGCAAACCAAAGTCCAATCCCACATTTGATTGGGTAGATACCTCCCACTGGATGTCAGGATTCGCTAACCTTGAATAGGTAATCCCTGCGGGATAAGGGCCTGAGGGAGCAAGGGGATAACTCGTTGTACCAGAAACAGCTGATGTGAAAAGGGGTTGGGTGATTTTGGAAGGAATTTCCTGGTTACCCGTTTGTCCCCATCCAGCCCTTAGCTTAAGGTTGCTGAACGGACTATTCTGCATAAATTCTTCCTCGCTGATTCTCCAACCAAGAGAGAAAGAAGGGAAATAACCGTACTTGTTGTTTTCACCAAACTTAGAGGATCCATCCATCCTGAAATTGGCTGTAGCAAGATACTTGTCCTTGTAAGAATAGTTGACACGGGAGAAGAAAGACTGCAACTCATTTAATACTGCAAAACCATTCGGCCTGTTGTTGGCCAGTGTGAGTTCCTGACCGATGCCGGGATTGTAAAGCGGCTCAACCGGACCAACAGGAGGACGGTTGATGCTCCATCCCCTGCCTTGAACATAAATCTCCTGGTAAGAATGTCCGCCCAGGGCAGAGAAATTGTGTTCCTTGACCTTAAAATTATAGGTCAGGTAGTTTTCAATGAGCGTATTCCTGTTGATGGTATTGTAGGTTTCAAACCTTCCATCCCGCTGGGGCAGTACGTTGGCAAGCGTCTGAACATCCCTGGTAGCAGTAGAATTGTCTACACCAAGGTTGAGTTTGTACGTAAGGCCATCGAAAATTTTAATTGATGGTGAAATGCTTCCTATAACCCTGTTGATGGTGGTAACATCTTTGTCCAGCTTAAAGGTAAGCAAGGGGTTATTGAACAACTGGAATGCAGCAATATTGCCCTGGGCATCATATGCAGGGTATGTAGGGTTGTTGCTGATGGCATCTCCAATGGCACTGCCAATGTTGGGACGCTGTTGTCTGGTATTGTTTGCACTGAGGTTTACATCTACAATCAGCCTGTCGTTCAGGAATTTCTGCGTAGCATTGAACCTTCCTGAATACCTTTTCAGGTCATTGGTTTTGATGATACCCTCCTGGTCTTGCAAACCAAAAGAGGCAAAATAAGTAAGCTTGTCAGCACCGCCACTCATGGTAAGGTTGTGGTTCTGTGTGATGGCTGTTCTGGTGATTTCTTTTTGCCAGTCGGTATTTCCGCCCTTGTCATCAAGGATACCGCCCACTTCAACAACCTTTTTCCTGAATTCATCTGCACTGAAAACGGGAAGTGCCCTTGTCAGTTCCGATACACCTATGTTATTGCTGTAATTCATTATAGAAGTTCCGGATTTTCCTTTTTTCGTGGTGATGAGGATTACGCCATTTGCACCACGGGCTCCATAGATGGCAGTAGCCGAGGCATCTTTCAGAACGTCCATTGTTTCAATATCTGCAGGGTTGATAAAGTTCAAAGGATCGCCCCCACCTGTGCTGGAGTTGTCGAGCGGAAGTCCATCCACAACAAAGAGAGGCGTACTTCCTGTACGCACACCACCAGGACCCCTGATGCTGATGCTCTGGGCTGCACCCGGTTCTCCACTTGCAGAAGTTACATTGACACCAGCTACCTTGCCCTGCAACAATTGTTGCGGCGCATTGATGATACCTTTATTGAATTCTTCAGCACCTACACTTTTTACAGCACCTGTTACATCGCGCTTGCGCTGTGTGCCATATCCAACCACCACTACCTGAGCAAGGTCTGAAGAAGCTGATTGCAGAGAAAAATTAATGGCCGATCTGTTGCCCACAACAATTTCTTGTGAAACATATCCCACAAAAGACACAGCCAAAACAGCATTGTCTCCAGGCACTGAAATGGAGTAACCTCCCTGCGCATCAGTTAGTGCGCTAACGTTGGTTCCTTTGACAGTCAGGCTTGCCCCGGAAAGTGGTGCCCCGGTCCCTGCATCGTTTACCTGTCCTTTGATGGTACGGTCAAATGTGTTTGAGTAACTCAATTTCTCCGAAGCCATCGCCGAATAAGGATTGGCCAGAAGAAAAACAGCCCCCATCAAAACAATGCATGATAGCAGTCGAAAACATGCATGAAGCGAAATGTAATTTCTCATTTTTAAAATTTTAACTTGACAATAAATTGGTTGGCAAAGGTTAATTTCGGGCATTAGCCCTCTATGAACTCAATACTAATTTATAGTTAATATTTGGAAAAACGATTGGGTATGGGATTCCTTTATGGAAAAGACGGCTTTCGGCATCCATAAATATGATAAAACGTAAATAGTTACACATGAAAAAATTGATGATTATTGGTTTGCTGGGCCTGTTTGCCCAAGGCGCCTCCGCCCAGATGAAAAGCTTTCTCGATGTGCCTTATATAGAGGTTTTCGGCAGTGCCGACACATTGGTTACCCCCAATGAAATCTATATCAGCATCGTGATTGCCGAGGCCGATGTCAAAAACAAAATATCACTGGAAGAGCAGGAGCGTAAAATGGTGGCTGGTCTCAAGTCCCTGGGAATCAATACCGAAAAAGAACTGACCACTTCAGACATGCAGAGCAATTTCAGGTACTATGTGCTGAAGCAAAAAGATGTGATGAAGACGAAATCCTATACCCTGAAGGTGGGAGACGCTGTTTTGGCCACCCGCGTGTTCATGAAGCTGGAGGAACTGGGGATTGCCAATGCCGACCTGGAGCGGGTGGGTCATTCGGAGATGATCAAGCTGAAAAACACCTGCAGAACCAATGCCGTGAAAAATGCCTACGACAAAGCCAGGGCACTGACCAGCCCTATCGGGGCTTCAGTGGGTGCCCCTTTGCACATTTCAGACTTCAGCAACGATGGGGATGGCGCAACCCAACCGGCCGCCCAAATGCGAATCAGGGGAATCTCTACTCTCAATGAAGTCAAAGAAGAGCTGCCCCAAATAGACTTCGAAAAAATCAGGATCAGCATGAATGTTGGCGTCAAATTCATGTTGAAATAGCATTTTATTTGCCTTTCTGGCGTATATTTGCCCTCCACTGCCCAGGTGGCGAAATTGGTAGACGCACTGTGTTCAGGTCGCAGCGTTCGCAAGGATGTGCTGGTTCGAATCCAGTCCTGGGCACGATAAAAAAGTCCTGCACGAAGTGCGGGATTTTTTATTTGGCGGCTTGCAAAGCTTGCTTTGCTAAGCGGACAAATGAAAAATCACTTGGTGAGCGAAGCGAACCAGGACTTTTTAGTTGTAGCCCCCTCGTAGGACATTTGGCTCACTGAAAGTAATCCAATCCTGCCTTCGACAGTTGCAGAGTACTTATTTTAAAAAATAGTACATCGTTGTACGCTTTTCACCCTTTCGCTTGAGTAATTTTTGATCTACAGCAGCTTTCAGGTCTCTGCTCGCTGTTGGAGCAGAAATGTCTTTAAAATATTCCAAATAGTCCTTTCTCGAAAACGCTTCTTTACCAATCTGCTCTTTAAAAATATGTATCCGGTCTATTGCAGAAATTGGAGACCTGCGTTCATTCAATTGCTCTCCCAAAGCCTTGTCAATCGCTTCAAGCATAAATTCAACAAGTGCTGTTGAGTTCCCGGATTTGTCTGACTTTTCAAGGACCTTATAATAAGCTAACTGTTCTTCTTTAATGATTGTTTCTACCGGTAAAAAAGCAAATACAGGGCTGAGATCTTTTAAAATTACGGATTGCCAAAGTCGACCCATCCTGCCATTTCCATCTTCAAAGGGATGAATAAATTCAAGTTCATAATGAAATACACAACTCTTGATCAATAATGGGTCTTTATCATTTTTAAGGTAAGAAAACAGATCATTCATCAAAGATTTTACCATGCTGGCTTGGGGTGCCAAGTGAGTTAATTTGGATCCCTTAACTATACCTACTCCTGCTGATCTGAATTTACCTGGATGCTGGATCAAGCCTTTCATCAACAAAGCGTGCGCTTTTAGAAAAGAATGAACACTGGATGCTTTGAAAGACTGAAGCGCATTATAAACGGCAATAGCATTTTTGACTTCATGAATATCTTTTTCAGGTGCTATCACACGCTTGTTATTGATGACTGAATTAACTTGTTCAATACTAAGTGTGTTACCCTCGATTTCTAAAGTTGATTGAATCGTTCTAATCCGATTGGCTTTTCTCAACTCAGCACGAGGCGCTTGCAAATGGCTGGCCTTGATTACACCCAATTTCTCTGAGATTGAAGTCAAAAGAGATAAAATGGTAGAATTAATGGAATAAGGCGGTTTCATGATACTATCATTTGATACTATCAAAGATAAGCAATGGAAGTACATGCTCAATCAAAGTGTTAAACCTCAGTCCAGCAAAGGGCAAGCCTCAACGCATTGTACCTGGATGAAATGTCTGCCACGAATGCCAGAACTCCTGGTAAGATTGAATAGGCCTCAAGTATGATCCATTTAAGGGCCCTGAGGTACAGGCACCCTGCAAGTTCCATGTTGACCCAGTATTTGTATCTATCATGTTACGCCTGTCAGCATCCAGCTGAAAATTGTAAACAACCCCATTCAATTCCCTGTTGAAGCTATGGAATGAAGTCTTATTCTCTAAGGTTAAAAGCAGGGGAAGACCAGGCAATGAATCTTGAATTATAACACTTCTTTCGAGATTATTCCAGTCATATGCCTTGGAAGCATTTTTGTAAACAATTCCTACAACAAATGATTTTGGCTGCCAGGAAATTGTATCCCGTTTTTCAAGAAAACTACTCAAAGATCCATTGTCATAGCCATCCAATGCAGCATATTGCTTGCTGAAATTACTGTCTGGCTGAAGAATTTTTGAAGCTGGATAAAGCTGGAGCCAAGACGCCAATGACATTTGCCTTGATGGTATCTCCACTAACTTGGATCCTTTCAAAGGCCCAGTTACTGCTTCACCTGAAACCTGCCTCCACCAACTTTTGGTTGACGCATCCTCAAACATGGCATTAAAATGGTCCATTCCCACCAATCGGAATGTTTCAGGCTTTCCATTTACATTTGGCTCGTATACCCTGCCTGTTCTGCAAACTGTGCAATAGGTAACAAGAACAGAAGTGCCGCCAATTTCATCCTGAACCTGGTGATGATAGCCGATAATTTGTATCGGATAAGCTTTGGCTTCACCATTAAGTACAACGCCAAGAACAAGTTTTTCTTTGGAAATTTTACTTTCACTTGCGTTTGAAAATTGAACAACCTTCGGCTGATAAAACATTTTATCAGCTAAAAAACGAAAGTTAAACAAGTAGAAAACTACAACATAAAAAATAATCAATACAGCATAAATGATTTTCTGAAAAAGTTTTGTGCTGGAAAATGATTTGAATAGAAAATATGAAGCACAAACAACAAGCAGCACTCTCAGCCATACAATATTATTGCCGATCCAGTATGCAATCTCCAAAGTATTGGATTGCTGACTTCCCGGGAAAGGCATGATAAAGTAAACACGCAAAACCTCCAATACAATCAGCAAAACAATAGACGAAATAAACAATAGTTTTTGTTTCATGAGCTGAAAATAAGCATCAATTTGGATACAATACAACCCTACCATGATTTTGTGCGAAAAAATTCAGCATAAAATGGTGTTTGGGTAGGTAAATCAATCCGGCTTACTGTGGGCTTAATTTCGACAACCGCTTCCTCAGGAAAACAATATAACCGATAAGGAATAAAAAAACAATCGGCTCTAAAACAACGAATATGATCACATTGATCTCTTCATACGTTGTTCCCGTAAGGCGTGCAAGCCATATCAGCAGGTCTACGCATGCAATGAAGATTTTATTCATCAATGAAGTCAGGGAATCGATTGAATTAAGAATGATGGTATTCATCTGTTTTGGTGTTAGGTTGTCAACGGCTGGTGAGCGAATATAATTCCAGTAACGGTAGACAAACGTTAATAAAATGCAAGTTTACATTTCGTTAGCGTAACCTATTGGAGGAGTGATTGGCCTAATGGCATTTATTGTTGATCTGAACAGCCATGAAGCTTAGGAACAATCATGCCGCCTTATGGGGATCTGAAATTACTGTCTCAATTGCTTTTTCTTTTTCAAACTTATTATGAATGATGAGTATCAAAAGACCGAAAATGGTAGCAGATACAATGAGCAGTGTGTTGAGAAGGCCACTAACAGAGAATGATAGCCTGATCAAAATAGTAGAGATGATGAAGCCAGAATTTCTGATAACTTTATGGAATTCATCTGTATGGAAAAAAGAAAACAACAACAGCACAACATCAGCAATGATTAATATCGTAAAAAACTGCTCAAAGAAAATATTATTGATATTACTAAAGGACACCTTTGTATTCGTTTGCGGATAAATGGTGCTCATGCTCCAATTAAAAAAAGAATACACAGCAACTATTATGAGTACAGGCACCAGGGCGGTAGCAATATATTTTTTGATTTTTATGAACCTTGCTATCCCCTCCCTTTCATTCGCTGTGTTATCGATAACCCTGTACCGTTTTTTACTCTGTTTGTAAAAGAGATAAATAAAAAAGAAAAGTAAAACAGAGGCTATCAGATCGTAAGTAAATTGTAAATCATATTTAATTGTAAACCAATCTGAAGTAAGCGTTAAAGAGGAAAGATCTTTGAACAATCTCCTGATGATGATCAATGTAATGATTTCATATTGCTTGCTGATATATGTAGTAATCGATTTGGGCAGATAATGAATCAACAAATAAACTTCATAAACAAGGATAAAGGAAAATGGGGTGTATATCGCTGCAATAGGATTTTTGAGCAAGTCAGATGTAACTGCAATTGGAATAATCCCGAAATCAACCAGGTAAATAATGGCCAAATGAATCAGGAAACTAGCAATGGCAATAACCAAAATAAGTTGCTCTCCCCAGTGCTTGGTTTTATCTGAAAGAAGCTTCTGATATATCAATTCAAAACCAGTGGCTTTTGTCATTAAGAGAATTTACTCTCTTGAAGTTACATTAAAACAACGTACAAGAAATTATCTTTTTCTGACAGACAAAAGGCTCACGACAGCTGGTTAAAACAAATTCCTTCTATCAGTTACCAACTGCAGGCCATTGAACCTGCCCTTGTCAAAGTCAATGCGGTTGGCTTTTACGGCTACAGGAAATCTGCCGGTGCCGGCTACCATTCTGAGTGTATTGTTTTTGGTAGAAAAAAACTCGATCTTGTTGTTAGCAGATTTTTTCAGGCCATTGATGATCTTGCTGTTGATTTTGCTGTCCGTTTCCATTTCTGCCACCAATTGTTCAGCCGTTACAACACCCGTGATCACAATCAGGTTGTTGCGGTTGGCATTGCGGAGGAGCACTGGGTTGGGATGAAGGAAATCTGCATCGCTGAGAAAGTCAGTAAGGTCGCCCGTGGGTATCATTTCCGTGATGGCCTTCCTGTAAGAGATGGTTAGTTTTTTACCGCCGCTGATGGCTCCGCTGAAATCGATGGGAGGCATTCCGATGGATTGCATCCATTCCTGCACCATGGTGATCCCAATCTGAAAGGCATATTCGTTCTTGTCCGTATCCTTGATGTCGAGCCCGGGATCTTTGGTGATGCGTAACTTTTTACTACTGCTGAATGCATGCAAGATATCGGCGTAATAGAGTTCCGGCTGGTTGAAACCCTCTTTCAACCAAATCTGCAGGGGTTTGTGGTTTCGGATCGGGCCATCAATAAGATCATAACCTGCTTCGCGGAGGTGTTGCTGTAGTGAGGTGGTTGGCATGGTTGTAGGGGTAGAATGGTGTGTATAAATATAACAAAATTTAGAAAGAGAACCATTGATGTTATTTTAGTATGTTACTCTCTGTATTAAATCAATTTATTGTATCCCAAAAAATTCAAATCATCTAAAATTTGCAAACCGGACAAACCTTCAGAGAAAAACAACACCGTATCAAGGTGTTTTTCTCTTCTATTCATTCTTGTATTTCCTGAATTTTACATCCTCTTAATTTACAAGAGTTAAAATAATCAAACTTTTTGTTTCCTTAAAAGGAAACTTATAACTTTGCAATTGACGGTGATGAGAATGGAATTTGAGGTAGAATTTCTGGAAGAGGCTTTCAATTTTCTGAATGGTCTTGGAGAAAAGGAAAGAGAGAAAGTAATATATAACATTGACAAATCCAGTATCAGACAGGATCCGGAGTTATTCAAAAAACTGACAAATAATATCTGGGAATTCAGAACACTGTATAACAGCAAATGCATTAGGCTATTCGCATTCTGGCACAATTCATATCATCAACAAAAGCTGATAATTGCTACACATGGAATCATCAAAAAGTCAAATAAAACTCCTAGGCAAGAGATCGATAAAGCTGAAAAAATCAGAAAAGCATTTATCACTTCCGAAAATCAATAACCCCAAACAAGCCAAGATGAAAACATACAGTCTTGAACATGTAAAGGACAAGTTCATTGGTGCAAAAGGAACGCCCAAGCGCAATTCTTATGAAAATGAACTTAGGCTGGATCTTCTGGGAGAAAAAATTCGTCAAACACGCATCAAGAAAAATCTCACACAAGAAGAACTTGGACAACTTGTTGGCGTACAAAAAGCGCAGATCAGTAAAATAGAAAACAATTTTAAAGACACGCGGATCAGCACCATATTAAAAGTTTTTGATGCGCTTGAAACAAAAATATTGTTGAAAATCATTTAATAAAAAAGGTGGTCCGTTTCCGAACCACCTTTGCGTATCAATTGCGTTTAATTTTTATGCCAGATCAAAACGATCAAGGTTCATCACCTTGGTCCAGGCGGCAACAAAATCCTGCACAAACTTCTGCTCTGCATCTTCGCATGCATAGAGTTCAGCCAAAGCGCGGAGTTCAGAGTTTGAACCAAAGATCAGATCAGCACGGGTAGCTGTCCACTTCAGTTCTCCTGTTGAACGGTCGCTTCCCTCGAATGCTTCGTTTGATGCGGATGAAGCTTTCCAGGTTGTGCTGAAATCAATCAGGTTGGTGAAGAAATCATTGGTAAGCGATCCAGGACGCTTGGTGAAAACACCATGCTGTGAATGATCGAAATTGGTATCCAATACTCGCATCCCTCCAACCAAAACAGTCATTTCTGGTGCAGTAAGGGTCATGAGTTGCGCCTTGTCGATCAACATCTCTTCGGCAGCAGACTTGTAGCGTGATTTTTTATAATTGCGGAATCCATCAGCAGCTGGTTCGAGCACTGCAAATGATTCAACATCAGTTTGGTCTTGTGAAGCATCCGTACGACCAGCAGTAAATGGAACAGTGATGGCATGTCCTGCATTCTTCGCAGCCTGCTCAACACCTGCATTTCCTGCAAGTACAATCAGGTCTGCAATGGAAACCTGCTTTCCGCCTGCGTTTGCAGTGTTGAAGGCAGACTGAATAGACTCAAGCACATCCAATACTTTTGAAAGCTGGGATGGGTTGTTGACTTCCCAGTATTTCTGTGGGGCCAAACGAACACGGGCTCCATTAGCTCCTCCGCGTTTGTCAGAACCACGGAAAGTGGATGCTGAAGCCCAGGCAGTGGAAACCAATTCTGAAACAGTCAGACCGGAAGCCAAAACCTTGGCTTTCAAATCAGCGGCATCCTGGTCATTGATCAGGGCATGTTCAACCGCAGGGATTGGATCTTGCCAGATCAATACTTCTGCAGGCACTTCTGATCCTACATAGCGTGACCGAGGACCCATGTCGCGGTGGGTCAGCTTGAACCAGGCGCGTGCAAAAGCATCAGCAAAATGATCTGGGTTTTCGTAAAAATTCCTTGAAACCTTTTCGTATGCAGGATCAACCCTCAAAGCGATATCTGTAGTCAACATGGTTGGGGCATGACGCTTTGATGGATCATGTGCATCTGGCACGGTGTCAGCACCTGCTCCAGCCTTGGGCTTCCATTGGTGTGCGCCAGCCGGGCTTTTTGCCAATTCCCACTCATATCCAAAAAGGTTCTCAAAATAATTGTTGCTCCACTGTGTTGGCGTGGTGGTCCAAGCACCTTCAAGACCGCTGGTAATGGTGTTTACGCCATTGCCGCTGCCAAGGGTGTTCTTCCAGCCGAGGCCCTGCTCTTCGATGCCAGCACCTGCTGGTTCTTTGCCTACATATTTGTTAGGATCTGCAGCACCATGGGTTTTACCGAAAGTATGTCCACCTGCAATCAAGGCCACGGTCTCTTCGTCATTCATCGCCATGCGCGCGAATGTTTCGCGGATGTCGCGGGCTGATGCGATCGGATCAGGATTTCCGTTAGGCCCTTCTGGATTTACATAAATCAATCCCATCTGAACGGCAGCCAATGGATTTTCGAGATCGCGGTCGCCAGTGTAGCGCTTGTCTCCAAGCCACTCCCTTTCTGCACCCCAATACACGTCTTCATCTGGCTCCCAAACATCTTCACGACCGCCGGAGAAACCAAATGTGTTGAAGCCCATCGACTCCAGTGCACAGTTACCAGCAAGGATCATGAGGTCAGCCCATGAAAGCTTTTGTCCGTATTTCTTTTTTACTGGCCAAAGCAACAAACGTGCCTTATCGAGGTTGGTATTGTCGGGCCAGCTGTTGAGGGGAGCAAAACGCTGCATGCCTCTGCCGCCGCCGCCACGGCCATCAGTGGTACGGTAAGTACCTGCACTGTGCCATGCCATCCTGATGATGAATGGACCATAATGGCCATAATCTGCAGGCCACCAGTCTTGTGATGTTGTCAATACATCAATGATATCTTTTTTCAGGGTAGGCAAATCGATTGATTCGAACGCTTTTGCGTAATCAAACGACTCCCCCATGGGATTTGAAAGCGTAGAATGCTGACGAAGGATGTTCAATCGCAGCTGATTGGGCCACCAATCCTGGTTCCTTGTACCACCACCAGCTGTCTGCTGAAGGGTTGCACCAGAAAACGGACACTTGCCTGAAGGTTGTGCTGTGTTATTTTCCATGTTTTATCGATTATTTTTTAAAATGGATGACAAAAATACGACTATATCAATTGAATTATCGTTTCAACACCGATTTGACAATTTTGTTACAGAATGGTAAAATAATGGGAAAATTCACCTGATTTCGGGGGATTAACCCCTTGGGCAGAAATTCCTCAACAATGAACTTCACCTTGATAAAATTGGGTTTAAAACAACCCGTATTGTTCCATTTTAAGTTAACTTTGTGGAAGAGGCAATTAGAAGCATTTCTTTTAAGGATGGTTATTTCATGGATTTTTTTGATTCGCTTGATCCAAAATCAAGATTGAAAATCAAGGAAATCCTTTACTTGATTTGTCATGTAAAATGGATTCCAGAAAAATTCATGAAACACATTACAGGAGTAAATGGGCTTTATGAGATCAGGGCGGCAACCTGGAGTGGCAACTACCGAATTTTTTGCTGCTTCAAGAGTGAAAAGGAGTTGCTGCTCTTGAATTGTTTTCGAAAGCGCTCAATGAAAACACCAACAAAAGAAATCACTTTAGCCATCAAACTGATGACAAATGCAGAAAACAAGAAAAAATAGCCCGAAGGTGCAGGAAGCAGAAATAACAAACTTTGAAGCCTTGTTGGAAAGGGATCATGGAGCAAAGGATTCTGCCTCAAGGATTTCTTTTGAAGCGCAGGCCAGGGCGTTCATGATTGGAGAGCTGATCAAAGAACAACGGCGAAAGGCAAAAATGACCCAGGAACAATTGGCTGATAAGATCGGAGCAAAAAAAAGTTTCATTTCCAGAATTGAAAATGGGAAAGTTGATATTCAACTCTCCACACTTTACCGCTTGCTGGAAAATGGATTGGGCAGAAACCTGACCATGAAAATTAGCTAGCTCCTAAAAATCATATTTCTTCCTTCTCGGGCGAGACAACATCGCTGTTGCTTCCTTGTCTTCTTTTTTGAATTTTTCCGTCTTGGGATCCCAATAGATTTTGCGCTTCACCTTCATGGCAATCTGGTGCAATAAACAGGTGCTGCAAGAACGATGCCCAACTTCAATTGGCGCAACAGGCTCCTGCCTGCTCTTGATGCAGTCGAGCCAGTTGGCATGCTGATCAGGGCTGTCATACAACTTGGTTTCATTGGCACCGATGACAGACTGCAACAACTTGGGGTTGCTGGCATCAATGGGTTTCACGCCAGATCCATCGGCAATAGGATCAGAATCGGTGACCCTGTAGTTGCCCCTTGTCACCCAGATCCATCCTTCTGTTCCAATGAACTTGACACCATTGGGAAGCTCGTTGGAAACGGTCATGCGCACGCCATTTTCATAGAGCGCTTCGGTTTTGAAAATGCCATGTACATCCCAGAGGCCGCTGTAATTGGCCTCATCCGTCGGGAAACTGCCATTGCCCCAGACTTCAATCGGTCCGCTGTATTCCATCCCCATTCCCCAATGGGCGATATCAATATGATGGGCGCCCCAACCGGTAATCATGCCTGCGCCAAATTGCTCGCAGCGCAACCAGCCTGGCCTGTTGCCAATGCCCCTGGGGCTGGCATCCTGGCCATGCACACGGTCTTGGGTATAATAGACTTCAGGTGTTGCTCCCAACCATGCATCATAGTCAAGCGTGGCAGGAACGGGCATGATGGCCTTGCTTCCACCACCCGGATCGCCAGGAAGCCCCACTTCAACCGTAACAAGTTGACCGATCCTGCCGTTGCGCACCAGCTCACAGGCTTTTTTGAACTGTGGCCATGGGCTCACAGAACGCTGCTGGCTTCCCATCTGAAGGATCCTGCCAGTTTTCTTGACGGCATTGCTCAAAATCCTTCCTTCCTCAATGGTCAGTGAGGCTGGTTTCTGCAGGTAAACATCCTTGCCGGCATTGACCGCATGCACGCCAACAATCGCATGCTGGTGATCAGGCAAACTGATGTGCACCGCATCAATGTCCTTGTTCTTCAACATCTCCTTGTAGTCATAATAGACCTTGATGTCCCAGTCGCCCTTCAATCCACCATTGAAAGCGGAAGACCTTATATAATTGTTTTTTACGGCAGCAACACCTGCATCAGCGCGCAGCCTGTCTACATCGCAGACAGCCATGATGCGTGCACCGGCATAGCGTGAGATCCCCGTCATGTCATGAGAAGTGGAAATCCTTCCACATCCAATGGAAGCTACATTGATCAGGTTGCTCGGCGCATTTTTTCCAAACACGCTGGCAGGAACGATGGTGGGCATCCCACTGAAAATCATGGATCCTGTGGCCAGCTTGGCGGAAGTACTGAGGAAGTTTCGTCGGCTTTGCGCCTTGTCAAATTTTTTCATGGCAATGCAGTTGTTTTGGTTGGACAATGTTGAACAAAGTTCGTTCCTGTAATTTACTTGCTTTTTCGCTTGCGCGATGATTGTTTTATTTTTTGTTGATGGTTATTTGTGGAGGATGCGCAAAACCCTGCCATGCACTCTCGGCCCTGGCCTGGTCAAACTTTCCATTGAACACCACCAGCCTATATTTCAGGACATAGGTTTTACCGGGCTCCAGCAACCAGTTCCTGTCTTTTGTGGGAGCGAAACTGAAAAACATGTCGCCCCTTCCATTGGTGTTCAGGGTCCAGATGCGCATGGGCTCAGGAAAATTATAGTTCGTTGGGTAGGCCAGAAAGGCGGCGCCACCATAATCATTGCCAGGCAATTCACCTTGCACAATGCACCATTTGGCCCTTGTGCCGTCGGTATCTTTTCTGGTCTTGCCTTCAGAAGTCAGCACTTCACAATTGGTATTGTTCCAGTACTCCGTGGTTCTCCATCCCATGCCGGCGTAGCGGTATTCAAGAATATGAAAAGGGCTTTCCGTAGCACAATTCATTTCTGAGGTGATGTCAACAATATAATAATCCTTGTCCTTCTCGGGTTGATAGACCCTTATGCTTTGCAGTTCATTGAGCGCTACTTTTTCGCCACCGCCTTTCTTCAAAACAACATGCTCGTGCAATGCCTTGATTTCAGAAAAGACAGGGCCTTCCGTTTTGGAAACCAGTTTCGCAAAACGCACGGTTCCTTGCTTGGACTTGAGGTTCCAGAAATCCACCGTGTCCTTTTCAAATGCCACATGGGTCCATGGGTTCCAGATGCCATAGTGATGGTAATGATCGGGTGCCTGAATCCTTGTCAGCTCCTGTCCATGGGGCGTCCAGAGCGGATGGATAAAACCGCTGCGCTTAAAGGCCGTATCGATTTTTGCAGGGGGATAGACCGTTGCATCATTGTAACGCAAGAGATTCTTGTTGCCGGCATTGAAGGTGATGTCGGTAGGGCTTTTGATTGCCTTGATGTTGTTGAAGGGGGATGGAGCAGCCTGCGCAAGCACATAGCTAAATTCCGTTTTCCCCATCGGATTGATCATCCAGTGCATGCTCCGATGGCCTTCCTGTCTGATCTGGAAAGGAATGGGAACCTGCTGTTTTCCTTGCACCTCAAAGAGTGCCAAAGCAGAATCTGCAACATAACTGAGCTCATCAAGGTTGATGCTGACCGGCACACCAACAAGATTGTTTGTCTTGTCTAATTTGATGGTGAAGGAAGCGATCTGCTGTGCATTTGCTTGTGCAAGGCACATCAAAGCAGCAAGAAAAAAGGAAATGATTTTCTTCATGGCAAAGTTTATGCCAATAAAGCTAATGAATTATTGGCTTGCTTCTTTGCTCCTGCAAATTGAAGAATTGCATTAATGGGAGCGTTTTCAAGCAAATTAATAGATTCACCGGACATTGACATGTTACAATGCATCCAAATACCGATCCGCATTGTCCACATGCAACTGCCTTTTTTGCTCCGGCATTTTGTCAAAGGTTTTGACCAGCATGCCCAGGCGGGGATTTTGCAAAAAGAAATCGCGGTGTACGTGCATGAAACGCCAGAACAGTCCATCCCAAACAGTCTGCCAATCACCCTTCGGATAGTCGCTCATTTTCATCAGGTAATTGCTGCCACTGATATAAGGCTTTGTTGACATCAACCCACCATCTGCAAACTGGCTCATGCCATACACGTTGGGCACCATCACCCAGTCATAAGCATCAATGAACATTTCCATGAACCAGCGATAGACTTCATTCGGATCAAATTCACAGAGCAACATAAAATTCCCCAAGACCATCAGCCTTTCGATGTGATGGCAATAACCTGTCTCCAAAATCTTTTTGATGGTGCTGTCAATCGGTTCAATGCCAGTGGTACCGTTCCAGAAGGAAGCAGGAATTTTTCGGGTAAAACCCCAATAGTTGCGGGTTCTTTCTTCACTCCCTTTTAGTTCATAGACCGCGCGAATGAATTCTCTCCATCCCAGGATTTGTCGGATGAAACCTTCCAATGAATTGATGGGAATATCATGTTCCTTGGCATAGGCCAGCGCTTCATCAATGACATATGCAGGCGTCAGCAAGCCAACATTGAGCATTGGCGTCAAGACCCCGTGATGAAGAAATATTTCTTTTGTAACAATCGCATCTTCGTAGGCCCCAAATTCTGCAAACCGGGTAGCGAAGAATGTTTTCAGCCATTGTTTGCTGGCTGCAAAATTGGTTGGATAAATGAACTGCGGGTTGAGGTTTCCATACTTGTCCGGGAAATATTGATGAACATACTGAGCAGCCTCATCATGCAAGTGATTGGACGCTAACAAATGAACGGGTGGAGGTGTTTTTCCTTTGGGATATTTCAAACGGTTTTCGTCATCAAAGGTCCATTTCCCACCCATCGGAATTTTGTCAGCCTCCATCAAAATATTTCTTTGCTGGCGCTGATTTTTATAAAAATCTGTCTGGAACATTCTTTTCCTTCCAGAAAAATATATGGCATTTTCTTCAGACGTCAATAGAAAAAGAGGGGAGTTGTTTTTATGAGCAGCTACACCATTTTGCTCGCAAGACTTTTTAATACGCTGCTCCAGCCACTGATCCGTTGTGTCGATGTATTCAAAACTCTCAGTGCCAATGGATTTCAAATGGGGAATCAGTTTCCTGATATCAGACAAATCATTGAAAGAATCGATGTACTCAACTTTGATGTTGAGGGAAAGCAAATGACTTTCATAGGCTTTCATGCTGGCGCGATGAAAGAAAATTTTCTGTTGGTGAAAATTGTATTGCTTGAAATACAACCATTCTTCAACCAGGTAAATGGTATCAGCTTTTTCAATCAAAGGATTGTGCTCGAAAAGTTGATGCGGAAAAAGAATGCCTGTCCTCATGTCAGATCTGTTGGAATCAAAGCAACATATAGAACTACAAATGGTTGCCCTCAGGGTTATTTTGTTTTGCGCTTTGAAGCACTTCGGCCTGAAGTATTGACATGCTTGCTTAAAATCCTGTTGCCTTCCAATTTGACTGCTGGTGTTTTTTTGAAACCCCATACAACATCGCTGGCTGCTTTTCTGGTGGCTTCAATGTCTACGATGGGGCTGGGATAGTCTTTGCCAATCACAACCTGATAAAAATCCTGTTCCATCGCACTCATTTTCCATGGCTCATGTATCAGTGCAGGAGGAACATTTTTCAAGGCGGGGATCCATCGTTTGATGAATACACCCTCAGCATCATGGTCTTCTGAATTCTTGATCGGATTGTAGATGCGGATGGTATTGATGCCGGTAACACCCGACTGCATCTGCAATTGTGGATAGTGGATGCCGGGTTCATAATCCAAGAATTGTCTTGCCAGAAAATGAAGGTCTCTCCAATCTTGCCAGAGGTTGAACACGAAAAATGAAACCACCATGGCCCGCATCCTGAAATTGATGTAGCCTGTTTCAACCAGACAACGCATGCAGGCATCCACAATCGGAACGCCCGTATTGCCTTCATGCCATGCCCTGATATAGGCTTCGTTCCTGGGTTTTACAACAGTATTGTAAGCGGAATTGATGTTCTCAAATTCCATGCGGCACTCGTCTTCAAACTTTTGCATGAAATGACAATGCCAGTGCAAGCGCGAGATAAAATTTGAAAGCGCCCTTTTGTTGCTGGCCTGCCCATAGTGCTGGGCTGTCTGCTGAAACACCATGCGCATGCTGATGTTACCATAGCTGAGGTAGGGCGAAATCCTGCTGCACCCTTTCCGGCTCAGTGCAGGTTTAGAAATATATTTTGAATAATTGACGTATCGCTCCGATAAAAAACTCTTCAGGTATTTCCAGGCAAGGGTTTCTCCACCCTGTTGAAACGAAACATGCGGTGTGCGGATTTCAGCATCAAGTTCAGGGCCTTTGATGCTGTCGTAGAAAGCGGAATCCAACATCACAGTGTTGAGGCCTTGCAGGTCAACTGTCTTGGCTGGCTGCAGCATGGTTTCTTTCCAACGCTGTTGCCAATCCTTTCTGGACTTCAGTTTTCTGATCACCCCATTATGCCGAGATTCCGTCCAGGCAATATCATGGTTGGAACAAAACTCCTTCACAGCAAGGTCCCTGTCGTAAGTTATTTTATTCCCAATTTCCTGGTGCGAAAAAATCAGCTTGATGGTATATTGTTGCTGAAGCGTTTCAAAAATAGTGAGCAGTTCCTGATGAAAAAAATGGATGCGCGCATTGATGCCATCCAGTTTTGATTGCATGTCTTGAAGAGACTGGTAAGCAAAACGCCAGTGACGCGTATCGCTGTCATCATAATTCATCACCGAAGGTTCAAAACAGTAGACAAGCAGAATGGGCAAACCATGCGCTTGTGCCAAGGCAAGTGGCTCATGGTCTATGAGCCGCAAATCACGCTTGAACCAAACAATGGCAATGTCTTGTTTTTCGGATTTGCTGTTGTTCATTTACTTGCGGTATTGTTGGTGAACCAAACAATGGCAATGGCTTGTTTTTCTGATTTGCTGTTGTTCATTTACTTGCGGTATTGCTGGTACAACAGCTTCTCGATTCTTTTCCAGTAAGCAAAAAACGATGGGAAGTAACCTGTTAGCTGGCTGGCCATCCAGTCCCTGGAATCTTCTGTTCCCTTGTACCCAATGTTCAAGGGGTGCTCTTCGTAGTAAATGTCTTTCAGGTTGTGTTGATGGCAAAGCTCCTCAAAGGATCCAGCAAATACCTGAATATTCGGGATGTTCTTGCTCAGGGCCAACATAAAATCCATACAGCGTTCGCTTATCGGATAGTCGTTGAAAAATTCCGGCTCCAATAACAAAATGCGGTTGCCTTCTTCACCTGCATGCCAGATTGGATCGAGGTTGTAGTAATTGTAAACAAAGGTTGGGAGATCTTGATCTATCTGAAGGGGTGAAGCCTGCGGCAGGATTGTTTCCAAAGATGCCTGTTGCGTGTTCATCAGTTGTGCCGGACAATCCGGTGATTCAAACCACTCGTAAGGCTTGTCCAGAAAGGTATTGACCTGGTTTGTATTGGTATACTTGTTGATGTTCTCCTGGTTCGCGTAATATTTTTTCGAACTGTTGGCGCCGGCCACCCATTGCCAGCTGCAGGCATTGCTTGCCCAATCTCCATCCAGCAGGTGATAGTACATCCAGCGGGCAGGATGCAACCAGTGCGATTGGGCGATGTTGCAAACCACCGAAGCCGTGTACATCCTGCAATGGTTGTGCATGTATCCAGTTTCGTATAGCTGGCTGATGGCAGTATCAATACCCTCAATGCCTGTATTGGCCTCGAGAATGGCCGAAGAAATTCCATGGTTGTTAACCGGCTCCTGCGGATGCTTGATGTCTTGGTTCAGGTTTTTCACCTGCCCCACCCGCTGAAAATAATCCCTCCAGCAAAGCTCTTTTACAAAAGACTCAATCTGGGGAATTTTATACCCCTTCAACATGACATGGTCAAGGACCTGTTTCGTGCTGATCACACCCCTGGAAACATAAGGAGACAGATAACTGACATCACCATCCACAAAATTCCTGGTTCTGCCGTACTTCAGCGGATCGATGGCATCAATGCGCTCAAGAATGGATTTATAATCGGTGGCAAAGCCAGGTTGCATTGAGTGTTTGATTGAAATAAGTGATGAAGAAGCAAGAATCAACTTTTATAACATCAAACAAACTCAGTTGTTCAGCTTCTGGTGTTTTGTGTTGAGCACGCGGATGTAGTCCTCTTTCAATTGTTCAGACAAAAAACTTTGTTGAATCCAATCAATCCAGGTTGGTATAATTGCAACAAACCGCTTATAAATGGCGCCGAGTGATTTGTCATTTATTTTGAGTGAATGAGCCAGTTGATTAAAATCTTCTCGATTCAGCTTGCTCTTTTTTCCATTGATCGTTAATGCGGATTCTTCATTGTCTTCGGGCATCACAATGGCCGTGTTCAACAAGTCATAAGCGGGCGAGAATTCATACTCTCCCAAGTCATTTTCAATGAGCGAGAAATTTTTTAGGTGCATGTCTGCATTTCCGGTGAGGTAGCAAAAAAGTACCAATTCAAAGAGGCGTTGTGCCTCAAAACCTTTGTTGAAAGTAAAGGCCTGTGTGAGTTTCCCGATTTTTTCAATCGATCCTCTGTATTTGTGTTCTGTAAGGTTCTCACTCAATTGACAAAAATCTTCCACTGCAATTTTTGCACCTTTGTTTCTGTCAAAACGCTTTGTAATATAGGCCAATTCCCCTGACTTCAAGCGAATCAACCCATGCTTTGCTGTTTGTATTTTTACCAACGCTGCCAGGTGCATGGTGAGGTCCTCATTCTCTGGAAGCTGCTTAAATTGTGTAGAAGGTGGCTTTAAAATGTATTCCCCATGCAATCCTACAATGGTCAACCGTGAAGGTTCATTTTTATGTTTCTCAACATTCAGTGACAATTTGGGTTGTACCCCTGTTACCGCTTTGCTTTGAATAATAATTTGTTTGGCCAACTCTTCCAATTGCTGCAAATCAAAATCTATAACAGGCGGTTCTGCAGTGCCAAATAATTTTTTTGCACATGCTGGATGAAAATCCAGTTGATCCTTCTCTAAAGATTGGTAGCAGTATAAACAGTTGCTCATGCCTCTATTTCTTTGGATATGACAGATACACAGCCAATGCTGTCCTTGCACAAGGATAGCAATAATCCAAATCGGTCATTCGCATTGATTTTCCAATTGGTTACGGCAATATTCAATAACCAACCTTCAGGAATCAAGCCATCAAAAAAAGGAAACAGTATTTTACTGGTGAACTCTTTTTGCTGCAATGGTAAGATCAGGCTTACTGGTTTTGAATCTGCAGTTGCCAAATACTCCGCATTGTATTGGAAGATAAAGGCCTCATCAGTTTCCCGGATTTCGCCTGCCAATCTATTTTTGTGATACACTTGAGCCTGCCTCATGATTCAGTTTTTTGAATAACCCCAATTTCACTGCCAAACAGGGCCAATACCTGATTCACTTTATCCACCCGAACCGATTCTTTTCCTTTTTCCAATTCTCTCACAAAGCGAAGCCCAACACCAGCCCTCTCAGCCAGTTCAGGCTGGGTAAGCTTTAGTTGCTTTCTTTTATTTTTGATGAAAGTTGAGATTTTTTCAGTCATTTTATACCCTTATGGGTACAAATATAGCTATTTATCCAGTTTCGTACCTTAAAGGGTATAAATATTAACAAAAAATGGTGATTATACCCTTGAAGGTATACTCCTTTTTGACGGAGTTAGATCAACTTCCGAGTTTGGCCGCTTTTTACTTCCGAGTTTGGCCGACTGGGGCATGGCCAATCAGGTCAAGCAACTGCTGGT
>JBIJAE010000091.1:0-6484 GCA_044345895.1 Chitinophagaceae bacterium | reverse complement strand
AACAGCTGAACTTTCGATTGAATCGCTCATGGAAGGACTTCCATTGACTGCTGAAAAACTTTCTGCCTCCAACGAAAGAAAGTACGGAGCCTATCAGCAATTAGGAAGTATTTACAAAGACAGGCTGGAAGACTGCAAGGAATCCATCAACTGGAATGAAAAACTGATCAATCAAAAAGCCAATATCCCTGCACTGGAAAAACTATTGTTTGATCTTGCCTATTGCTACCGTCAAACCGGGAACAACTCCAAAGCCTTGTTTTATCAATCCCAACTGGCAGAAAATTTTCCTGCCAGTGAAATGAATAAAATGTTGCGTGACCCATTGAGCATCAGCAAGGTAAAAAATGAAAAGTCCAAAGCAGTTACACAGGAATACGACAAGGTTTACGACCTGTTTCTTGCTGGAAAATTCGAATTGGCACGTGCCGAAAAAAGAAAAGCTGATTCCCTTTATGGGGAAAACAATTGGTCACCACAATTGCTGTACATTGAAGCTGTTTATTACATCAAAAACAAGCAAGACAGTCTTGCCATCGATGCATTGAACAAGATTCCTTCCCTTTATCCAAACTCTCCTGTTGCCATGAAAGCAGGACTGCTGGCGGATGCCCTTAACAGAAGGGAAATCATTGAAAACGAGCTCCGCAACATTGCTGTAACAAGGCAAACGGAAGACAGCATCAAATGGATCGACGACAGCCCTCTTCCAAAGGCCAAAGAAACCAAGGTTAGGACTGAACCTGCACAAAGACAAGTTGTACAAGCCCCAGTGGTAGCAAAAACCAAAACAGATACCACAGCCTTTAAAGCTCCGGTAATTGAGAAAAAAGCAGATGGATATGTGTACAATCCAACAGAGCAATATGGTGTTTTGCTTTTGTTGAAGGATGTCGATGTAGTTTACATCAATGAGGCCAAAAGGGCACTGACCCGGTACAATGCAGAAAGGTATGCAGGAAGTCAATTAACCTTGCGCAATGATAAAATTGGGGATTCGCCATATATTCTCATCAGCGTATTTGCCAATGCTGTGGAAGCACTGGGCTATGTTGAAAAAACTGCCCCAATTGCCTCCAAGGAGATCTTTCCATGGCTGCCCGCTGAAAAATACAGCTTCATCATTATCTCTCCAGACAACCTGAAAAAAGTGCTGGAAGAAAAAGTTACCGGGCCATATCTTCAGTTCATCAGGGCCCAGATTCCCGGAAAATTTTAAGGTTTCCTTTTCAGTAAAGACAAGGCTTTTATTTAGCTTTACCACATGAAGGATCATCTGAAAAAGAGCAGTGATACATCCAAACCTGTCAGGATTTTTTGGAAACTTTTTCTTTACGCCTGGGGGGCGGTTTTTCTGTTGATTCTTTTGATTTATGTTGGCCTGTTTGGCAAGCTTCCCTCTATAGAAGAACTTGAAAACCCTTCCATGATGTCATCCTCTGAAATTTATGCAGATGACGGAACAATGATGGGTAAGTTTTACCTAAAAGACAGGATCAATGTAAAATACCAAGACATCTCACCCAATGTAATCAGGGCCCTGGTCTCTACAGAAGATGAAAGATTCTATGAGCATTCCGGCATTGACATCAAAAGCCTTCTGCGCGCAATTGTCTTTCTTGGCAGCGAGGGTGGCGCAAGTACAATAACCCAGCAAACTGCCAAAGCATTGCTTGGGCAGCAGAGCAGCAAATCTGTTACACGGATCATTGAAAAACTGAAGGAATGGATTGTAGCCATTCGCCTTGAAAAAAACCTAACCAAAGAAGAAATCATCACCCTGTACTTGAACATGGTCAACTACGGAGACGAAACCTATGGTATCAGGAATGCCGCCAAAACGTATTTCCAGAAGGAGCCCGGACAACTTGCCGTTGAAGAGGCTGCCGTACTGGTTGGACTGCTCAAGGGCAGTACAAGGTACAACCCAAGGCGTAATCCGAAGGCTGCCATGGCCAGGCGCAATACCGTTATTGACCAAATGGTAAGAAACGAAGTATTGACCAAAGAAGAGGCAAGGGCGATGAAAATTGCCCCTATTCAATTAAAGTACCAGAAGCTGGATGAAAATTCAGGCATTGCACCCTATTTCAGGGAAGTACTGAGGGAAGAATTGAAAAGCTGGTGCAAGGAAAATGAAAACCCTGCGACCGGTGAACCTTATGATATTTACAAGGACGGCTTGAAAATATTCACCACCATCAATCCCAGGATGCAGGAATATGCAGAAATAGCCGTTTACAGGCACATGCAGAACCTGCAAAAGGTCTTCAGCAGCCAATACAATATCAAGGATGGATCAACCTGGAAGACTCCTGAGGGGAAAGCTGTGATGACGAATGCCATGAAGCAATCTGACCGGTGGAGAAACCTTAAAGATGATGGGCTGAACGAGGAGGAGATCAAAAAAAGTTTCATGGAGCCTGTGAGGATGAAAATCTTCTCCTGGAATGAAAAAAGGGAGACCGACACAATGATGTCGCCAATCGATTCCATTCGTTACCATAAACAAATCATGCAGATTGGCCTGCTTTCAATGGACCCACAAACGGGTGAAGTGAAAGCCTGGGTGGGAGGAAGCAATTTCAGAAGGTTCAAGTTTGATCATGTAAACGTCAAAACGAAAAGACAGGTGGGCTCAACATTCAAACCCATTCTCTATACATTGGGCGTAATGAATGGGTACAAACCTGAGTCGATGTTCCCTGGTGGCCCCATCAACATGGGAGGAAAAATGATTGAAGGCGATGGTGGCCCAATGGCAGTCTGTCTTGCATTTTCAAAAAACCCTGGCGCTGTCTACCTGATCAATCAACTGGGTGTTCAACGCACCATTGAATTTGCAAAACAATGTGGCATCGAAAGCAAGATTCCTCCCTACCCTTCCATTGCATTGGGTTCAGCTGACCTTTCCCTTTTTGAAATGGTACAGGCCTATAGCATGTTTCCAGGAAGAGGTTTCAATGTAAAACCTTATTTTATCAGCCGTATAGAAGACAGGAATGGCAATGTGCTCGCTTCTTTCAGGTCAGAATCCAGGGAAGTCATCAGCGAGAGTGAAGCATACGTGATGACCAAGATGCTTCAAGGCGTAGTGGATTTCGGTACAGGAAGAGCATTGAGGGGCGCATATGGCATCAGCGGTCAAATAGCTGGTAAAACAGGGACCACCAATGATAATGCAGATGGTTGGTTCATCGGTTTTAGCCCTCAACTTTTGTCCGGTGTATGGGTGGGGTGCGATGATCCTTTCCTCAGGATGCTTTATACTTCTGGAGGTTCGCAGATGGCCATGCCAGCATGGGCTTATTATTACCAACAGGTATTCAATGACAAAAGCCTGAACATCGATCCAGGTGCAGCATTCATTCCCCCGGCAAGCATGCAAAATGAGATTATTTTTGACTTTAACCAAGCGTCAGAGTCTCAAGAATTACTACCAGTGGAAGGTGAAGATGGCAGCAGATCTGGGGAGTACATTGAAATTCCCATCAGCACCGGCAAAGAAAAAGTTGTCACTGAATCACAAAAATTCGAAGACCCCTCCACTCCAAAAGAAGCACCCAAACCAACAACATCCCCTGTCAAAGAAAATATTCAACCAACAAAAGACAGTGTTGACCGAAAGCGTGGAGGACTGCTGAAAAGGGTATTTGGCAAAAAGCAATAAAAAAAGCCTGGAGATCTCCAGGCTTTCCAATTCAGTTTTGATGATTTTTATTTGTTAAGTACAGCGGATACGCCAATGCTGAAAAACAAATTGTTGGCAGCATTTCCTGTAACAGGTATCCTGTACTGGCTTTGCGCGACCAGAAATGTTTCATCAAAAAGATTAACCTGGAATCCAACACCTGCAGGGATATAAGCAGCATGATATCCCTTCCATACTGATCCACCAACACCAAGTGAAAGGAATGGTGATACAACATGCTCATTGCTCAACAACTTCATGAAGAGGTTGGCATCCAATTCGAAATAGGTCCTTGTTCCTGTGCTTGCAGCAAAGGGCTTGTTGGAAAGTGTGTAATCCACATCAGACATTCCCAATCTTGCATTGAAATCAAGATTTTCGTTCAACGCCTCAGTGTAAGTAATGGCCATACCAACCCTTTTTCTGTCAAAATCACCCCATTTCTTGTCAGACAAAACAAAAGACATACCCCTTGAGTTTAGATCAGCTGGAGTCTGGAAATCATGAGCCGTAAACTGGATTCCCAGTTGGCTGCTTTTTTTCTTAGATGTCTTCGATTGGGAAAATCCTGCCTGGAACAATACCATGGCAAATGCAAGTAATAATATTCTTTTCATAAACAATTGAGTTTTGAGTATAACAAAAATAGTCGGTGAGAGTTGAAACTTAAAATAATTATTGGTTTTTGGGCATATTAATCTGAATTAGTCCCTTTTTAGCACCTCTACCCTTACCCTAATGACGCCACCACCATTAAAATCCAGGGTTTTGGCCGCTGCCCTTGACAAATCTACAAGCCTGGGATTTCGTTTGGCCAGTCGATCATTGACCCTTACAACTACTGATTTGTCATTGTTGAGGTTGGTAACCTTTAAAAGGGTGCCCATGGGCAAAGTGTTGTGCGCGCAGGTCAATTTATTCTGGCTAAAAATCTCACCATTGGCGGTTTTTTTGCCAATGAACTTATTGGAATAGTAACTGGCATACCCTACCGCACTATCTGATTGAGCAACATTCCTGTAATTGACTTTCCCCTGTGCAGGTGATACAATTGGCAAAGCCATGATCGTGATGATCAAGCAATACGATAGAATGGCTTTGTTGAAGTTTCTCCTCATTTTAATCAAGAGCAATGAAATACAAAGCTAGCCATTATCTTAGTACTATTATCCCTCATTTAATCATTCGTTTGTGGTTCATAAAAACATCGCAACAATCTTGTCTGTCCTTCTTGTAACCATGGCATGGGCACAAGCCGATAAGCCTGTCAAGCTGAAACCAATAAAAGACAAGGGTTCATTTCGGACAATGGTTGAACATGATTCGCTTCTGGCCATGATTGAACTGAAAAGCCTGATTCCCACAGCGCAATACGAACTCAGGTATGCCAGCAACAATAATTTTACGGGTCAGCGGTTGTATCCGAAAAACACGCATACAACCTATCTGCGGCGTAAGCCAGCCATGGCCTTGGCAAAAGTGGCTGAGGAATTGAAAGAAAAAGGACTGGGCATCAAAATCTGGGATGCCTACAGGCCCTATCGAACGACAGTTCGATTTTGGGAATTGATCCAAGATGAACGATTTGTTGCCAATCCATCGAAGGGAAGCGGACACAACCGGGGAACAGCCGTTGACCTGACCCTGGTAGATCTAAAAACAGGAAAAGAATTGGGAATGCCAACCCCCTTTGATGATTTCTCATCTGCAGCTTTCCATGGGGCTAATGATCTTGATGGTGTCAGGATAAGGAACCGGAAGTTGCTGAGAACAACCATGGAAAAATATGGATTTGTGCCACTTGAAACAGAGTGGTGGCATTACTCCTGGCCGGGCGCGAGCGCATACGATGTACTTGATCTTCCTTTTAAGGCGCTGGACAGAAAGATCGATTGATCATCAAACTGTTGTCAGATCAACTACTGCATCAGTATTGATGGGGCCGTAAATATGGGGGAAAGTGTTTTGTACAGATGGAGACCATTCAAAAATCAGCTGGCTTGTTAGTTTTTCTGTATCAATGGTCAGCAACACAAGGTCTTGAATACCGGCATAAAACCTGGATTTGATGTCTTCAACCTGAGACAGCTCACTGCAATGAATGAAACCCTCTTCCTTAAGTGATGGGGTAACATAAGATCCTGTTTCGCTTGCTTTTGTCCATGCTTCTTGTGTAGTGATATGATAAATTAGGCCCATTGATCTGAATTATTCTATGAATATACCCTTTTTATCATTTGCTCCCGCAACATAAGGTCTACCAAAACAATGGCTGCAGTTGCCTCCAATACAGGCGGAACCCTTAAGGCTATGCAAAGATCATGTCTTCCTCTTACAGCAAATGACTCCATCTGATCGGTTTCCCAATTATAGGTAAACTGGTCTTTGGGGGTTGAAGATGTCGGCTTTATTGCAATCCTGAACACAAGCTCATTACCATTGGTAATCCCTCCAACAATTCCTCCTGCATGGTTGGTGGTTGTTTTTCCGTCTGCATTCTCAATGGCATCATTGTGATCAACACCAAACATGGCTGCAGCCTTGAATCCTGTACCAAATTCAATCCCCCTTACTGCAGGAATAGCAAATACTGCATGAGCGATCAGGGATTCGACAGAATCAAAGAAAGGCTCACCCAGTCCAAGTGGTAAACCATTGACCCTGCATTCTACAATTCCTCCTACCGAATCTTTGTTTTCGATCGCCTTTTGCAATCCTTTTTCTATTCCTGGCTCACCGCCAATGGAAGTGATTTCAGCTACAACAGTGATGGTATTCAATATTTTTTTGGCA
>JBIJAE010000051.1:0-8436 GCA_044345895.1 Chitinophagaceae bacterium | reverse complement strand
TTTTCCAGAAGGTCAAGGCCCATCGGATGAGATCCATGTTCAACCTGGGCTTGATGTAAAATGGTGAACTGGAGCTGAGCATCCATTGTAATCCTTTGGCAACAATTCCTGGTGAAGCAAGTGGAATAAAATGACTGGGGGAAATATATCCAGCGTTGCCAAAAGATGTACCATGCTTCAGGTCTCCCTTGTCAATCAGGGTCACTTCATGTCCAGCCTTGTTCAGGTAATAGGCCGTGCAAAGTCCAATTACACCACCTCCTGCTACGATAACCTTGCTCATGTTCTCCTTTTTTTCAAAGTTAGTTGAATTAGGAATTGCCCATTCCTGATTGGACTTAGTAATTTATCTTGATGTCTTTGTATACTGTTGGCAACCATACCTGCATGGGATTTTTTCCTCGGTTGCACCATGTATAATAGGGTATTGCGCGCACTTTTTGGTTTACTGTTTTGGTGGATTGTCCTTCAGCATCAATTTGTATAACAGGCAATGTTGAAACAAGGCTGACTACTTTTTCATCAAGCACATTAAAATTCTCCGTCTCAAACTTGGCAGTTGCAGGAGAAAAAATATTCCATGCTTTGCCATTGTTGTCTGCGCCCTCAACACAATATACAATTGGCCCACGTTGCAGCGCCATCCTGTAATTGTTGTCAACCAATTCTTTTCTTGCGGCAATTTTGCGCACCTCCATGGGCATGCTGTATTCCACCTTATCGCCATCTGCCCATTCTTTTTCAATGATGGCATATCCATTTTCTTCTTTGAATGCAACCAATTTACCATTGACAAGAATTTTTGGTGCTGCAGTGGACTGGTTGAGAAATGAATAAAGATTGCCAGGTGCTGGTGTGTTCCTGAGCCATCCTGGTATCCTGAATGCAATGGAAGCTTTTTCTTTTTTGCTCATGGAAATAGCACAACTCACATTGCCTTGCCATGGATAAGCAGTTGATGTTTTGATTTTCATGGTTGATGTTGCAAGATCAAATGAAGATTCACTGCCCACAAAAAGATTGATGTAAATCTTATTGCTTTCCTGGCCATAAATGTATCCTCCGACAGAGGTAATCAATCTTGCAATATTGGATGGACAGCATGCGGTTCCAAACCATTCCCTGCGGTTGTGATTTCCCTGTGAGGCCAGTGGATTACCATAGAAAAAACGATCACCACTGAGTGAGAGCCCATCCAACGCGCCATTGTACAAACTTCTTTCCAGTACATCGATGTATTCAGCTTTGCCTGTAAGGCTGTTCATGCGTTGGTTCCAAAACACCATGCCCACAGAGGCACATGTTTCACAATAGGCCTGTTCATTGGGCAAGTCATAGTCCTTTGAAAATCCTTCGTTTTTTCCAGCAGAGCCTATGGCACCAGTGATGTACATGTTGCGAAACACCACATCCTCCCATACTCTTCTCATGGCCTTCAGGTAGTCCTGGTCTCCGGTATGTGCAGCCACATCTGCTGCTCCGGTATATAGGTACATGGCACGTACTGCATGTCCTGTTATTTCTGACTGTTCCTTCACCGGAAGCAGGTCTTGCGAATAATCGGTACCCTTGCCATTTTTCCATTGACTGCCTACGCCATGGTTCTTTCCTCGTTCAGACAGCAGCCAGTCAGCCAGTGTGAGGTATCGCTTCTCTCCCGTAACCTTATAGAGCTTGACCAATGCAAGCTCCAGCTCCTGGTGGCCGGTTACCCAGTTTCTTTTTCCGGGACCGAATGTTGCATCAAAATGATCAGCCCAACGTTTGCTTACATTTAGGAACTTCTTTTTCCCTGTTGCATCGAAATAAGCTACTGCAGCTTCTACCATGTGTCCGCCGCAATAATCTTCGTGTTTGTCCATATCAGTCCACCGCTGGTCCAATCCAGTAAGGGTATAGTATGTATTGAGGTAACCATCCGCTTGCTGTGCTGCTGCAATCTTATCAATCCACTCATCTGCTTTTTGCTCAAGGGCCTTGTTCCCAGTGAGCTTGATGGCATAAGCCATTGCCTCAATTGCCTTGTAAACATCTGAATCATCATAGAAAATCCCTTCGTGTTTTTCCCCCTTGCCTCTTGCTACCTTCTCAAAATTTCGAATCCTTCCGGTATTCACCTCTGTCTGGTAAATACAGGCATCCAGCGTTTTGGTAGCCACCTTGTCAATTTTGGGTTTCCAAAAATCATCATTGATGATCACTTTAGAAAAGTTAACAGGACCGACATGAACACTTGCCTGCTGGGCAATCCCCCAAAAGGAAACAAGCATAAAAAATACTGTAGTTAAAATCCTGGTGGCAGACATAACAAAGGTTTATTGGTTTAGAAATGAATGAGCAGTGGTTTGTTGGAACTAATTTGCCATGTTTTTTCACCGTACCTCACCTGCTTGTTGATGGAGGTTGAGGGCCTTATTACCGCATCCTTGAGTTTCCCATTTTCCCATGCAATATCTACAGTCAAATCGCCTCTTGCCTTCAAGCCTTTTACTGAGCCAGTTGGCCACTCAACAGGCAAAGCTGGCAACAACAAGATTTCTCCATCATGGCTCTGCATCAGCATTTCAGCGATTCCTGAAGTGGCCCCAAAATTTCCATCAATCTGAAACGGAGGATGGGCATCGAACAAATTGGGATAGGTTCCACCACCGGCCATTTTGACTTCGTTGCGGTCTGCGGGGTAATAGGCAAGGATGGTTTTGATGGCATCATAGGCCCTCTCGCCATTATGCAATCTTGCCCACAGGTTGATTTTCCAGGCGATGGACCAACCTGTGCCGTTGTTGGTGCGCAGCTCAAGCGAACGCTTCACTGCATTGGCCAATGCAGGCTGCTTTGACATGGTAATGGAGGAACCTGGGTAAAGACCAAACAAGTGGGAAACATGGCGGTGGTTGGGGTCGTTGTCTGCCCAGTCATAGTACCATTCCTGCAGGTTTCCCTTTTTGCCAACCTGGTAGGGATGCAGTTGCTCCAGGGCCTGCATCAATTGCTTTGAAAATGCTGGATCCTGCTTCAGTATCTTATCAGCATCAATCACATTGGAAAACAATTCCCGGATCATGGCAAGGTCTGCAGTTCCTCCAAACAATACAGCTCCTTTCATTCCCTTATCGGTAATGAATACGTTTTCAGGGGATGTTGATGGGGCAGTAACCAACTTGCCTGCGGGATCCTTTACCAGAAATTGTAGACAGAACAGGGCTGCACCGCGCATGAGGGGGTAAGCCTCCTTTTTGAGGAAGGCAGTATCATTCGAGAAAAGAAAATGTTGCCAGAGATGGGTACTCATCCAGGTGCCTCCCATGGTCCAGTTGGCCCATACAGGGTCTCCCTTTCCAAAATCGCCCACGGGGTTTGAAATACCCCAAACATCAGAGTTGTGGTGCGCCACCCATCCATCCAATCCATAAAATGACTTGGCCGTAACAGCTCCCGTTTTGCTGAGGTTTTTGATGAAGCCCATCATGGGTTGATGAAACTCAGCAAGATTGGTTGTTTCCACCGGCCAATAGTTCATCTGTGTATTGATGTTGATCGTGTAGTTGCTGCTCCATGGTGGTCTGACCTGCTCATTCCATATCCCTTGCAGGTTCATGGGCACTTCTGGCGTGCGGGAGGCGCTGACCATGAGGTAGCGGCCGAACTGAAAATAAAGGGACACCAGGGCATTGTCTGACTGCCCTTTTGAAAAGTTTTTCAACCGCTGGTCAACAGGCAAATTGGCGGCGGAAGATGCGCCCAAATCAAGCGAAACACGGTCCATGTATTTTGAAAAATCCACAACATGTTTTCTCAGGATGGTAGCATAGTCTGTGGGAGCAAGTTGCTGCAGGGCCTTTGCTGCCAACATCTTTTCATCTTTCCCCTCCTTCACGGGATGCTTGTCAAACCCATTGAAACTGCTGGCCAGCGATATAGCCAGGAGGATTTCAGAGGCCTCAGAAAGCTGTACAGAGGAATCGGTATTTTTCTGCTTTCCATTGTTGGAGAGCACTTTCACCATTCCTGAAAAACGCATGGCGTTGGCACTGTCATATTGCACTGCATTGGGTATGTTGCCGCGGTAACTGGGCTCTGCAAGGGAGGGTGCAATACCATTCATGGCCAATCCTTTTCCTGCTCGCATCAGCTTGTAACGGAGCAGGCTGTTCATGGTCAATTCAACATTCATTTTGTTTTTCCCTTTGGAACTGAGTTTGATGAACATCAATTGATCTGGATGGGAAACAAAATATTCTCTTGTATAGCTTGTTTCATCTGCTTGCATTGAAACAGTGACTACCCCCCTGCTTATATCAAGTGTCCGGGAATAGTTGTTGGCCTCTTTCAGATTGAAATGCATCAACAGATTCCCAAGCGGAGCATAAGAGGCAGAGAACTTACCCTGGATGAATTTGGTGAGGCTGTCTGCTTTTTTGTAATTGCCTGCAAACAGTGCCTCCCGAACCAAAGGCAGGTATTGTTTTGCAGCTGGGTTCATGTTCGCATCCACCGGATATCCTGCCCAAAGTGTTGCCTCATTCAGTGATATCCTGTCTTTTCCGATTCCGCCATATACCATACCACCCATCCGGCCATTTCCTATGGGCAGGGCATCCTCAAAATAAGCCGCAGGCTTGTCATACATCATCAGGTTGCTCTGCTGGGAATATGCAGCAGCTGTCAAAAGAAGGCAAAAAAATACGCTAATTCTTTTCATTTACTGGTATTAAATGACTTGAAACCCGTGAGCATAAGGGTCGTCGTCAATGTCGATGGAAATGGTATTGTGCCCATAAATTTTTGCCCATCCCTCTATGGATGGACGCATGGCGGGTTTGCCATTGACAACAGTTTCTTCCTCTATCCGGCCGATGAAGGTGCTGCCGATGATGCTTTCATGGATGAAGGCATCTCCTTTTTTCAACTTGCCTTTGGTATACCACTGTGCCATGCGGGCACTGGTACCTGTTCCGCAAGGCGATCGGTCAATGGCTTTGTCGCCATAGAACACAGCATTGCGCGCAGTTGATGTGGGATCGATGACGACACCACACCAAAGAATATGGCTACAGCCATTGATCGTTGGATCATCAGGATGCACGAATGTGTATTTTGCATTGATATTTTTCCTGAGCTGCCTTGCCATGCTGATGAGTTGGTCTGCAGTGAAATGTTCCAGGCCAGGGAAGTTTTCCTGTACATCAACAATGGCATAAAAATTTCCTCCGTAAGCCACATCCACCCTGATGTTTCCAAGACCTGGACAATCCACCGGCAAATCAGCCTGATCCAGGTATCCCGGAACATTGGTGAGGCGAACTGAACTGACCTTATCCCCTGACATTTTGTATTCAATCTGCACAAGCCCTGCAGGTGCTTCCATCCTGATTTTTCCACTGACCTTGGGTTTTACCAGCCCCGATTCAATGGCAGCGGTGATGGTGCCGATGGTGCCATGGCCGCACATGGGCAGACAACCACTGGTTTCAATAAACAGCACAGCAAAATCGTTCTCGGGATCATGGGGTGGATAAAGGATGCTGCCACTCATCATATCATGACCCCGGGGTTCGAACATCAGCCCTTTTCTTATCCAGTCAAACTCGCGCAAAAAATGCTGGCGCTTTTCACTCATGTTGCTACCCGTCAGTGCTGGGCCCCCTGAGACCACCAGCCTCACAGGGTTGCCACAGGTATGGGCATCAACACACTCAAAAACATGACCAGACAACTGGTGTGTTACACGGTTCAAAGGCAGGGAAAGGGCTTGGGTAGACATAGGTGTACAATTTAAATAAAATGAACGAAATTGGAGATCTAATTGGTTGTATATGGAGACTTATGGTAAGATTTTGTTGATCGCCATGCCGATATTCCTGCTGCTGGTCTTGCTGGAAAAATGGTATGGCTGGAGAAAGGGCCACGATACGGTAAGAACCATGGACATGGTTTCATCACTGGCCTCGGGCATCACCAATGTTACCAAGGATGTATTGGGGCTTAGTGTGGCCATCATCAGTTACGGCTGGATGGTCAGGCATTTGGCCATCACCAGGATTGAAGAAGGTGTGGCTGTTTATGTTATTGCCTTTATTGCACTTGATTTCTCAGGTTATTGGATACACAGGATTCAACACACCACCAATGTATTCTGGAATGCCCATATCATTCACCACAGCAGCGAAGAATTTAACCTGGCTTGTGCCCTTCGTCAAAGCATTTCTGTATTTTTCAAATTGTTCACGTTTTTTCTATTGCCAGCCGCCTTGTTGGGTGTACCGGGCAATGTGATTGCCATCGTTGCACCGCTTCACCTGTTCATTCAGTTTTGGTACCATACCCAACACATTGACAGGATGGGTATTTTAGAGAAAATCATTGTAACCCCATCGCACCACAGGGTTCACCATGCCATCAATCCTGAGTACATCGATAAAAACTATTCTCAGGTATTTATTGTCTGGGACAAGCTTTTTGGCAGTTTCCAGGAAGAGCGCAAAGACATTCCTCCGGTCTATGGAATCACGCATCCCGTTGCCACATGGAACCCCATCAAGATCAATTTTCAACACATGTTTCATTTGGTGAAGGATGCATGGAGAACAAGTAACTGGATGGACAAGGCCAGGATCTGGTTCATGCCAACGGGATGGAGACCGGCAGACATGATGGAAAAATATCCGCTGAAAAAAATTGAGGATGTTTATTCATTTGAGAAATACGATCCACCCAGCAGCACGGGGCTAAGAACCTGGGCAATGATCCAATTGGTTTTTCTTTTGCTTTTCATTTCTTATCTCTTTGGAAACCTTGCCCAGATTGGCAGCCCAGGGATTTTCCTTTACGGACTGTTCATCTTCCTGTACATCTATGCCCTGACATCACTGATGGATGGAGACAAAAATGCTTTTGTTTGGGAAGGAATAAAATGCATCACCGCCATCTTCCTAATCTACAGCACAGGAGGATGGTTTGGTGCGGAAAAATACCATGCTTCCATCCCCTATCTGGTGGGTGCTTATTTGGTTGTTTCGATATACCTGTCGACCAATTTTTCCATCAGCCTCAAGGTGAGTGTCCCTTCAGAAAGCAACAGATCGTGAAACTGCCTGATATCAAATTTATCTCCCAGCGCTGATGTTGCCCGCTGGCGCAGTTCCTTTATTTTTAATTCTCCCATTTTATAGGCCAGTGCCTGACCGGGCCAGGCGATGTACCTGTTGATCTCTGTATTAACTTCATGCAAAGAAAGAGCGGTATTGTCTGCGAGATAACTTACTGCCTGATCCCTTGTCCAGCCTTTGGCATGAAGGCCAACATCAATCACCAGCCTGCAGGCCCTCCACATGTCGTAGGTCAATTGTCCAAACCGGCTGTAGGGATCTTTGTACAGCCCTATGTCATAGCCCAGGGATTCCGCATACAGACCCCAGCCTTCTCCAAATGCATTGACATAAAGGTTCCTGCGAAAATTGGGAAGGTTTTCAAGCTCCTGTGTGAGTGACATTTGAAGATGATGACCAGGCACAGCCTCATGCAAAGTAAGTGCCTCCAGCGTGTACAGACTTCTTGAAGGCAGGTTATAGAGGTTGACCCAATAGTTCCCGGACCTGGTGCTTTTGATCGGTGCAGGAGAATATCGCCCTGCGGTGTAGGTTGGCGCGATCTCCGCTGGCACTGGCTCTACGCCATAAGGTTGACGGGGAAGCCTACCGAAAAGGGTGGGCAGTTTTCCATCAATTTTTTTAGCGATGAAAGAGGCTTCTTTTAACAGTGCCTCTCCACTGGTGGGATAGAATTTGGGATCTGTTCTCAGCGATTGGATGAAAGCCTTCATGTCTCCCTGAAAGCCTACCTGTGATTTCACTTCTTCCATGGCCAGCTTGATCCTTGCCACCTCTTTCAAACCGATGTTGTAGATGGAATCATGGCCAAGATCAGTGGTGGTAAAATGTTTGACCCTTTCCTGGTAAAACGCCAAACCGGATGGGAAAAATTGTGCACCAGGTTTCTTTGGGGCCTTGGCTAGGTATTCGTTTTCAAAAAAAGACTTGACATTCTTGTACGCCACAACAGCACTGGAAAGAATTGCCCGTCGTGCTTTCTGGAGCATTTCCTGCCACGCAGGTTCAGTGAAGCCTGCAGGTTTTTTTGCGAATGGCTTCCAAAAGGATGAGGCCTCTGGATCTGTAACGATTTGCACTTCATAGGTATTGGAGAACTGCGCTACAACATCATAGGGTTGTGCAATGCCAACAGCTAAACCCTTTCGCATCAAACCGAAATGTTCTTCCATGTAACGGGGCAAATCATTCAGCTTGGCAATGTAGTCTTCCGCATCTTTCAAGGTAATGATCCTAGTGCTTGAAATACCAGTAATGTTGGTATGAAATCCTCCTTCTGAAAGAATCGGATTCAGGTAGGACGCGTATTTGAAATCTGAAATATCAT
>JBIJAE010000050.1:0-8491 GCA_044345895.1 Chitinophagaceae bacterium | reverse complement strand
ATTCATCCGCTTGGAACGGATCTGTACTTCCACCCATTTTCCCTGTGGACCCATCACGGTGGTATGCAAGGCCTCATACCCATTCGATTTGGGATTGCTCAACCAGTCTCGAAGCCGCTCTGGTGCTGGGTTATACATATCAGTAACAAATGAGTATACCTTCCAGCAGGCCTCTTTTTCCATCTCAGAGGGCGTATCAACAATCACGCGGATGGCGAAAAGATCATAGACTTCCTCAAATTCCACATTCTTCTTCTTCATCTTGTTCCAGATGGAGTTGATGGATTTGGGACGGCCATAGATTTCATACGCAAAGTCCGCCTTATCGAGCCGCTCCCGCACAGGCTTGATAAATTCATTGATGTACCTTGATCTTTCCCTTTTCGTATCTGCCAGCTTGCGGGCAATGGTTCTGTAAATATCTGGCTCAAGGTATTTCATGGCCAGGTCTTCCATCTCGGTCTTGATGATGTAAAGGCCCATCCTGTGCGCAAGTGGCGCGTATACGTATACTGTCTCTGAAGAGACCTTGAGCTGCTTGTCGCGCTTCATGCTGTCCAGGGTGCGCATGTTGTGCATCCTGTCTGCCAACTTGATCAGGATGACCCGTGGATCGTCTGTTAGAGTGAGAAGGATTTTCCTGAAATTCTCTGCCTGCTGGGTGGTATTTTTATCCACCACGGTGGCAATCTTGGTAAGTCCGTCGATGATTTTGGTGATCTCACTGCCAAATTCACGCTGAATGTCTTCAAGGGTGATGTCGGTGTCCTCTACCGTATCATGCAACAAAGCACAAATGGTGGAACGGACACCCAGACCAATTTCTTCCACACAGATCATGGCCACCGCCAGGGGATGAAAGATATAAGGTTCTCCGCTTTTTCGCCGCATGGTCTTGTGCGCATCTACCGCCATTTCAAAGGCAGAACGGACCAACTCCTTGTCTCCCGTCTTCAATTTAGGCTTCAATACCCGCAGCAGCGCCCTGTAACGACGGACAATTTCCTTCTTCTCCTGCTCCTCTGTAAGGTTATATTCGGGCTGAACCATATCTTTTTCCAAAGCATCCATTGAATCAAATTTACTAAAATCGTTTTGAATCATTTTTTTTCATCTGAAACTGCTACCTTTGCCACCCAATTTGAAAAGAGACAACTGTCTGTAATACAGACAGCCCAAAATGCGGGTGTGGTGAAATTGGTAGACACGCCAGACTTAGGATCTGGTGCTGCGAGGCTTGGGGGTTCGAGTCCCTCCACCCGCACTTCTCTTTTCTCAATACAAAAAAGTATGGCAACAATCAACCGGGAGCCAATTGCTCCCCTTCACGAAAAGATTACAGTAACTGTTTCTACTGCAGATTACAACTCAAGCTACGAATCATCCCTCAAGAAATATGCCAAATCTGCCAACATACCTGGCTTCAGAAAAGGCATGGTTCCTACCGGTGTCGTAAAAAAAATGTACGGTGCTTCCGTATTTGCAGAAGAGGTATTGAAGTCAATTGAAAATGAATTGATGAATTACCTTCAGCAGGAGAACATCTCCTACCTCGGGCAGCCCATTCCTGAAGATGCCAATGATCCTGCAATGTTCAACCACAATGAACCAAAGGATTATAGCTTCTCTTTTGAAATCGGCCTGAAGCCTGAATTCACCCTTCCCAATCTTGCCACTACGCCCACTACCCTTCATGTGGTAGAGGCAACTGATGAAATGGTGGAAGAGGAAATTGACAGGATCAGCCGCCGTTTGGGCAAAATGACAGAGCCTGAGACAGTGACCAACGAAGAAGACGTATTGAACGTTTCCTTCCAAAAGTCTGATGCCGCTGGTGTTGTTGAAGAAGGTGCTGAAAAGAAAGAAAACTCCCTTTTGCTTAAATATTTCAGTGCAGCCACCAGGGCGGCATTGATGGGAAAGAAAAAAGATGAATCCATCGTGATTCAACTGGCTACTGCATTTGAAGAAAAGGAACGTGAGTGGCTTGCTGGTGATCTTGGCCTGGACAAGGACAAGGCTGAAGACATGGCCCAGTATTTCCTCCTGCAGATCAGCAAGATTGCATTTGTAGAAAAAAGACCCATGGACGAGGCTTTCTTCAAGGATGCCATGCCTGGAAAAGATATCGCTACGGAAGATGCCTTCAGGGCTGAGATCCGCAACCAGATTGCAGCGTATTGGAAGCAGCAGGCCCAACACTTGTTGCAGCATGAAATTTTCCATGTGCTCTCTGAAGAAACCAAAATGGACTTCCCTGAAACTTTCCTCAAAACCTGGTTGCTGAAAAGCAGCGAAAAGGAACAGACTGAAGAATCCGTTGAAAAAGAATTCCCAGCATTCCTCAACCAACTGAGGTGGACCCTGGTCAGCAATGAGATTGGCAGCCAGAATGCCATCCAGGTAGCAAGGGAAGAAATCATGGACAGCATCCGCCAGCAACTCATGGGATATTTTGGATCCATGAACATGGGTGGCAACTACGAATGGCTGGACAGTTACGTTGAAAAGATGATGAGCGACAAGCAACAGGTTGAAGGCGCTTACCAGCGTGTATTCAGCTCCAAGGTGCTTGAATGGGCCGCATCACAAGCCCAGCCCACTGAGAAAATAGTCAGTCCTGCTGAATTCCAGGAATTGCAGGGTAAGCATAACCATTGATTGGTTCTGCCACAGGTAAGAGGTTTAGGGGTTAATGAAATTGGGATTAAGCATTTATTCCTGAACTTCTAACCCCTAAACCTCTCAACATTCATGGCATTTTGTCCGCTTTTGGCCCGGGCACGTTATTTGGTCACTATTTGTATTAATTTGCTTCAACAAAATCCTGATCATCATGAACCTTGGTAAGGAATTCGAAAAATTTGCGATAAAGGACAGGGGAATCTCCAGCAACACCCTTCATGGATATACCAACCACATGGTTACCAACCTGACCCCTAATATCATAGAGGAACGCCCAATGAATGTTGCGGTAATGGATGTGTACAGCAGGCTGATGATGGACCGCATCATTTTCCTGGGATACCCTATCACCGATGAGGTGGCCAATATCATCACTGCACAATTGTTGTTCCTGGACAGCACAGACCGTACCCGTGACATCCAAATGTACATCAACAGCCCCGGTGGCTCTGTGTATTCTGGAATGGGCGTATACGATACCATGCAATACGTTACACCGGACGTTTCAACCATTTGCATTGGTGTTGCAGCCAGTATGGCAGCAGTATTGATGTGTGCTGGTACTGCAGGCAAAAGAACTGCACTGAAACATTCCAGGATCATGATGCACCAGCCCAGCGCAGGTGCAGGCGGACAGGCAAGTGATATTGAAATCACGGTTTCCCAGGTCAGAAAATTGAAACACGAGTTGTATGAAGTGGTCTCTGAGCACAGTGGTCAGCCCATCGATAGGATTGAAAAAGATTTCGACAGGGATTTCTGGATGACTGCGCTGGAAGCGAAAGAATATGGCCTGGTAGACGAAGTGCTCTTGCTCAACCCCAAAAAGAAGAAAGCCTAAACTGATCAATATGAAACGCAATCATATCAATCCTACACGCATGGACGAAGAACAGGAGCCGCAGCCGCAAGACAACATGATGGAAAACATGGTCTCTGGAGCCCGATTCGACAAAAAATTCATAGAACAAAGGAAAATATTTCTCTGGGGTGTTGTTGACGACAAGTCTGCCAAAGACATCACGGCAAGGTTGATGTTCCTGGATGCCATCGATCCCGGAAAAGAAATCAAATTTTACATCAACAGCCCTGGTGGCGTTGTTACCAGCGGCATGGTCATTTACGACACCATGAAAATGATCAAGTCTCCGGTTTCTACCATCTGCATGGGGATGGCAGCCTCCATGGGTTCCATCCTGCTCAGTGGCGGAGAAAAAGGCAAGCGTTTTATTTTCCCTCATGGGGAGGTAATGATTCACCAACCCTCCGGTGGTGGACAGGGTACATCAGCAGACCTGGAAATCATGGCAGAACAGATCAGGAAGATCAAAGAATTGGGAGCCAAGATTCTGGCAGACAATTGTGGTCAGCCTTTTGAAAAAATAATGAAAGATTTCAACCGCGACTATTGGATGGGCGCTGAAGAATCAGTGAAATACGGCATTGTGGATGGTATCCTTGAATCCATCTAATCCACTTCATAAGTCCTAAAACTTAACCATGGCCAAATCAACCTTACATTGTTCATTTTGCGGAAGAAAACGCGATGAGGTCAAAATCCTTATTGCCGGCCAGGAAGGTCATATCTGTGAAGGATGTGTGGAACATGCAAGAGAAATTGTTCATACTGAAGTTGAATCCAAGCAAGAGGGAAAATCAGGATATAAACTGACTGTCAGAAAGCCCATCGACCTCAAGCTCCATCTTGATGAATACATCATTGGGCAGGATGAGGGAAAAAAGATCATCTCTGTGGCGGTATACAACCACTACAAGCGCCTGAACCAGGCAGCAAAAGCCACGAAAAAATCGGGCACAGAAGATCCAGATGATGGCATTGAAATAGAAAAAAGCAACGTGATCATGGTGGGCGAGACCGGAACCGGGAAAACCCTGCTTGCCAAAACAATTGCCAAACTGCTCAACGTGCCTTTTGCCATTGTGGATGCCACTGTTTTCACAGAAGCTGGGTATGTCGGTGAAGATGTGGAAAGCATCCTGACAAGGTTGCTGCAGGTTTGCAACTATGATGTGGATGCAGCGGAGAAAGGAATTGTTTACATCGATGAAATTGACAAGATTGCAAGGAAAAGCGACAACCCTTCCATTACCAGAGATGTAAGCGGAGAAGGTGTACAACAGGGTCTGCTGAAGCTATTGGAAGGAACAGATGTATTGGTGCCACCACAAGGAGGCAGGAAACATCCTGACCAAAAACTGATCAAGGTCAATACCCAAAATATTCTCTTCATTTGTGGCGGTGCTTTTGATGGTGTAGACAAAATCATTTCACGCCGTATCAACACCAATTCCATCGGGTTCAATGTAAACAAGGACCTGCAGGATGCCATGAAAAGCAACCTGTTGAAATTTGTCAATGCACAGGACCTCAAATCATTCGGGTTGATTCCTGAATTGCTCGGAAGATTGCCGATCGTAACTTATCTCGACCCCCTCGACAAGGAAACCCTGAGGGCCATCCTCAGCAAACCCAAAAATGCACTGATCAAGCAATACACCAAACTGTTTCAGTTGGAAGGCATTGAATTGAAAATTGAAGATGAAGTGTTGGACTTCATGGTAGAAAAGGCCATGGAATACAAGTTGGGAGCAAGGGGGCTGCGTTCCATCTGCGAAAGCATCTTAACTGATGCCATGTTTGAATTGCCTTCTTCTGATGTAAAAGAATTTACCCTTACCGCAGCCTATGCGAGGAATAAATTTGACCATACCAAAATGGGCATCCTCAAGGTTGCCTGACGCCAATGAAGGAACTCATAGACCAGTTGAAAAAAGAGGCCGATATCAGTGAAAAGCAGGCACTGGAAGCCATTCGCATCATCAAGGAGTTCGCTAAACGAAAATTTCCAGTATTTGGTGGGGCCATAGACAAGTTGTTTGACAAATATGCGCCCAAGCAAGAAGAAGATTTCATGGATTAGGATGCTGATCATCCCCAAATGAAAAATAAGGTTTCATTCTTTCAATTTCTTCTTTTTTCACAACAACGAGTTGGTACAACTCATCTAATGACTTGATCTCACCATGGGTTTGCCTGAAGGCCACCAACGATTTTGCAAATGCATGGCCCATGTAGGGATGACGCCGAAAGTCAGCATAGTTAGACCTGTTGACATCCAGTTTCTTTAATGCCGCACCGGCAGCAACAAAAACCCTTGAAGCCAATGCTTGCAAAACAGTGTCTTGCAAGCCATATACTTCTTTCAACTGCGCAACATCATGGAATCCACCCAGCCGGTCCCTGTACTTGATGATTCTTGCAGACAAACGCTCACCGATGCCTGGCAAGGCTTCTAATGCTGCACTGTCTGCCTCATTCAGGTTGATCAGAACAGGCTTAAGCTGTTGCCTGGGGGCAGCTGCCTTTTCTTCACGATAACTGTACTCCCTTGAAAAGCGCTTTGGATCTTGCTTTGCAGCAGTTGGATAATAAGGCCGGTATTGTCTTTGATAAGCAAATGAGTCCCGCTTTGTGGAGAGCAGCTTTTTTGCTTCACTGAGCTGAAGTGGTGTTATCTCCAAGATTTCTTCTGGCAAGGTTTCTTCTGCAAAAAACACGGGCAGTATCCACAACATCATGGCAATCACCGACAGCAGGTAAATGCCCCTTCTTTCTTTTTTGGAAAATGTAAGAAAAACCTTGACCTGTTCTTTGAAATCCATGCAGCAAACCTAGTTGTGGCAGGGGTGACGGTCAAGTGAAAAAAACACAATCAGGACGTTTTATTCACGGAAAGAATGAGTCCATCGTGGGCCAGTTGCATTCCTTTTGGCAGGGACTGGTTGACTTCATTGTGAAGACCCATCTGATGACTGATATGGGTAAAAAAAGTCCGGGGGATATTCAACTCAGTAGCGAGTGCTACGGCTTCCTGCAAATTGAAATGGGAAATATGTTTTTCCTGGCGCAGGGCATTGACCACGAGTACTTCGGATCCCCTGATCTTTTCTTTTTCAGATTCCTCAATAAAGTTGGCATCGGTAATATAGGTGAAGTTACCAATCCGGTATCCTGTAACGCCCATGTGCAAATGCCTTACCTGTATTGGTGTAAAATGAAGATCGCCAACAGAAAACGGCTGATCCTTGATCTCATGAAGATCCAGCTCTGGAATTCCAGGATATTTTTTTTCACTGAAAGCATAATAAAAATCGCGTCTCACTGCATGGGCAGTCTCTTCATTGGCAAAAAGCTGCATGGGGCTTTGGCTGAAAAAATTGTAGGCCCTGATATCATCCAGACCGGCAATATGGTCTTTGTGTGAATGGGTGAAAACAACCGCATCCAGGTGATGAACCGATGACCTGAGCATCTGGTACCGAAAATCTGGGGTTGTATCGATCACAATGGTTATGGAAGCTGATTTGAGTAGCACACTGCTCCGCAGGCGCTTGTCTTTCTTATCTGATGAAAGGCATACCTGACACTTGCAGGCAATCATGGGTACACCACCACTGGTTCCAGTTCCAAGAAATTCAACGCTGAGCGACAATGCGGGTGTATTAGTTGAGTAAAGAAAAACTTTCTAGGCTTCTACTGTGCTCAATTCAGGCTTGAGGGCGATTTCCTCAAAAAGCTTCCTGCTGTCAACACTCAAGTGGTCAGCTTCTATGGAAAGATTGGACACCAGGTCAATCAGGGTATTGATCCTTCCCTCGGTTTGCAGAAACTTGTTCAGCACCACTACCTTTTTGGACTCAAGCACGCAGTATCCACTCTGGAATGTGCCTCGCTCATACCTGATGATGTAGCCAGCCTCAGAAACAATCTTCTCTATTTTTTCAAGTGTTGAAGGAGTGAACCTTAACTTCATGGAAAGGTATTTTTACAAATTTAACGATTGGGCTATTGGTATGTGGCTAAGCATCTGAATAGTTGTGAACATTTTAACCCATAGCTGTGAATAATCATTTTATGATTTTTCAAAACCAGGTTCAGAAAAAAACGCCATGCCAACGTCAATTAATCAGTGTAATCCCTGTTGCCGTTCATACCTTTGCGGCGGCGACCCAATTCACTTAAACCAGCAGCATCATGTCATACAGGAAGATCATCAATGATCCTGTCCACGGATTCATCACCATCAATGACCCGTTGATCTATGCGATCATCTCACATCCATGGTTCCAGCGGTTGAGAAGGATCAACCAAATGGCCATGTCATATCTGGTCTACCCTGGAGCAGTTCACTCAAGGCTTCACCATGCGCTTGGTGCATACCACCTGATGCACAATGCCTTGTATGAACTCAAACAAAAAGGAATTGAATTTTCTGATGAAGAAGAGCAGGCTGCCAAGATTGCCATCCTCTTGCACGATGTTGGACACGGTCCATTTTCACATGCCCTTGAATCCATGGTGGTAAAGGATCTTGAACACGAGACCCTTTCCCTGATGATCATGGAAGAATTGAACAAGTCAATGGACGGTAGGCTGAACATGGCCATTGATATATTTAAGAATGTGTACCCCAAAAGGTTCCTCCACCAATTGATCAGCGGACAACTTGATGTTGACCGGATGGACTACCTGACAAGGGACAGCTTTTTCTCAGGGGTGATTGAGGGCATGATTGGTTGCGACAGAATCATCAAAATGCTCACAGTGCATGATGGTCAACTCATGGTAGAGGAAAAAGGGATTTACTCAATAGAAGAGTTTCTGGTTTCCAGAAGACTGATGTACTGGCAGGTATACCAGCATAAAACAGTACTGAGTGCCGAGATGACCCTGGTAAAGGTACTGGAAAGGGCCATCTGGCTCCATCAACATGGAGACGTACTG
>JBIJAE010000049.1:0-8496 GCA_044345895.1 Chitinophagaceae bacterium | reverse complement strand
ATTCAAACCAACTTATTATTGAAGTTAGAAGAAAATAAAAAAGCAAGTGAAAAACTATCACCACGTGAAGAAAGAATTCGTTTTTTCATTGAACATCATGCAGGATGTAGTTCAGGAAATATTTCAGCTAAATTGGATATCCCGCTTCCAACAGTAAAAAAATCGCTCATTGAACTACTGGAAAAAAAAGTGATTACCAAAGAAGGTGTAGGCAGGGCAACAGGATATTATTCGTTATAAATGGGTATTCAACCAATTAATCTTTTTACATGGAATATATTTTGTACCTGATCAAATAACATTCGTTATTGTTCATCACCATTGAAATCCCCCAAGTAAGTCCACTTGCTATTGAGGACGGGGAAGTTAAATCACTCCTGTAAGCACCTGGTGCCTTAGGAAAATCCTTTACTTTAACGGATAATTTATTGCTTACAAAATCAATGCCATCGGGAGCATATTCCAATGTACTGGTTAGTGATGAAAGTGCACCAATTCCTGAACCTTCTTGCCAAATCATCACTTCATGGCTTTGAGGCAAAATGGGTTTGCCATGTTTAATAAACGGGCCCTGTGGAGAGTTTGAAAAAGCAACACCCATTTGTGTATGATTAGGACCCACTGATCCATTCACCCTGCTTCTGCCTTTATGATAAAGCCAGTATAAACCATTTCTATACAACAGTGCTGCATCATCCACCCGGTAACTGTCAAATTTTTCAGGTTCATCGCTTACTTTTAAAATGGGCTCTTCAGAAACCCTTTTAAACGGCCCATCGGGAGAATCTGCCATGGCAACACCAATGGCAGTTATATCAGTAGTGGAATTGTTTTCAAATTCACCTTTAGCGTTGCCAGGAGTTGGTTTCACACCTGTATAGTACAAATAATACTTACCCTCTGAAAAAAAGATATTTGGCGTAAAAGTTGCCTGCGAGTCAAACTTATCTTTTTTGCCTAAATCCAATATTTCACCCTGTTCTTTCCAGTTATAGCCATCATCATTTGATGTAGCATACCAGATAGTGCCCCAATATCCCGCTGCACGTCCATAGATTTTGGTATAATACACATAGCAAGTGCCTCCAACCCTTATGATATCACTTGGATCACGACGGGTACACCCTTTCTCATATCCAATACCGGAAACAGTGTCATACAAGAATTCAATTTTTGAAAACTTATCTCGCGTAGATATAATATCCTTGTTCTGTGCAAAAATTGAATCTAACAGACCAAAACACATAATAACAAAAACGATAAAATATTTCATGCTTGTTATTGATTAATTTTACAAATTCATTTTTTGTATAAAAGCGCTAAATGATCATCAATGGTAACATTTATTTCTTGATAATTTTCTCTCACAATAATAAGTGATTACTGTTAGTGCACGAAATCCCCCATCATAACATAACGTGGAAATGAGCAATTATCTTTTGCCTTAGAAACAGTAATAATTTCTTCTAAAATCATAAATTTATAGTGTGAATATAAAATATACTTCCCCACTCCGGCACTGTATTTTGATGGCTTTAGGCCTCTGTTTTACCTTTCAGGCACAATCTCAATTGATTAATACCGCACCTAAAAAACCTGTTGTAGAGGAAAAGAAGACTGCGCCAAAGCCAGCTTTGCCTTTGAAAAAAGGTAGTCTGGCACCTATCAAAAAGAAGGATACCGCTACAAAAAAAGTGGAAAACACCAATGATGATAATCTGCAATCACAGCCAAAAACATTGCCAGTTAATTTTCCTGCCTCATCTTCAAATCAAGTTTTGGAACATGCTTCCAACAAATTACATTTTGTCGAACAGTTCGACGACAATTCCTTTGGATGGTTTGTGGGTTCCACCAAGGACTATGACTTAAACATTGTTGGTGGCAAATACAGAATGGTGTCTGGGTTAGAAAATTCTAGCTGGTACGTTAGCAAGATGATAGACATGGATGTTGATAAAGATTTTACTGTTTCAGTCATTGCCAAGTGGCAGGAGGGAATTGAAAACAACCGTTTCGGACTTCAATTTTGTTCCGATCAAAAAGGGGAAAATTTTATGTTTTTTGGCGTGTCTGCAAATGGTCATTTTATGATTGCTGATTATAAGGGGGGAAAATGGTTCCCAATGAAAGACTGGGAAAAGTCCGATAAGGTCAATAAAAAGTATGTTCCGAACTTGCTTACCATTAAAAAGGAAGGAAAAATCATCAGTTATTACCTGAATGAGCATCAGGTTTTTTCGATGCCTTTTGAAGGCGGTTTTGGAAGAGCAGTTGGATTCAGGCTACATGAAAAACAGACAATCGAGTTCGACCAATTGGAGATCAATGCCACCCGATTTTTAATCCCTGATAAAATGGGAATGATGAAATCCGCCCCATTTTTTTATGATCCATTCAATATGAACAATGGCTGGCCAACTCCAATTGAAATGGACAATGCGATGATCATCGATGAAGGCAAATTCACTATTAAAGGTTTAAAAAAAGGGATTGACAGATTTATAACAAGATCTTTTCCAATTAATCTCCAGGGAAACTTTTCAATTTCCTGCAAGGCCAAGTGGATCAGTGGAACGGATAACAATGGCTTTGGTATCGCTTTTGGGTCTGATGCAACTAAGTCACCGCTTTTTTTTTATACCATCACAGCGAATGGATATTTTGCGCTGATACAGACACTCAGTAGCTCTATTCTGCAAATCATTCCATGGACAAACAGTGATCTTGTAAAGATTGGTTACAATGTCAATGAAATTGAGATCAGGAAGGTTGGAAAATACTTGGAGTTGTATATCAATGGTAAAATGGCTAATAAAATACTTTCACCTGCCTTGGATGGCAACTATTTTGGTCTGAGGGTATCCGAGAATCAAACTGTTGAATTTGATGATTTTTCCGTAATAGAGATGAAATAAAATTCAACAACAAATTGTTTTAATTAATTTGTAGGCCATGACCATTGTTTTATCAACAATACAGGTATTGCTCATGTTTTCAATCACCAAACATTGCCAATAAATTATTTGCAAAAGGAGCAAGTCTCCCTATTTTGTATCAGAATAGCAGTTGCCTCAAATGCAATACCGTACTAGCTTTTCCCTAAAATCCTTTTTGACAATTCCGGGAATCGAACAAATGCAGCAATCCATATGAATGCTTGTATTGCACAAGGAGCAATTACTGATAATCCATGTTCTAAGTGTGTGGCAATGGCTCCTCCCATGTAGGCCGCCAAAAGCAAGGTGCCCAGAATGCCTGTTCTTGGAATGGCGAATAAGATAACACAAGCCATTTCTATCACACCCAAAGTGTAATTGGCAGTTGAATCCAATCCAAAGGTTGAAGCCATTTTTAGGGCTTCTTCGTTTGCTGTAAATTTTGAAATAGCACTGCCCGTGAATATGAAGGCTACCAATCCTGCAAGGATCCCGTTGATGAATTTTTTTGTTTTGTCTGACATATTTTAGGGTTTGAACATTTAAAGCATAAAAGTTTCTTCCTGCCAAAAATCAATTGGCAGTTACATTAAAGCTTGTAAAAAAGAATTATTCCTTCTCCCCAGTCAACACAACCTGTCCATCAGCCACAGAGAGCTTGATGGCTTTGATTTTTCCGCCATCCCTGATAAACACCAGTTCAGCAGGGTAGTTTTGGATGGTAGCAGTGAACGCATCTGCTGATTTGGATTTCAGCTCCCAGGATTCGCCGGGGCTGGCATCAGATTGCGCAAATAATTTTCCTTCTTTTTCAATGATGAAAATCTTTTTGCAGTACTGGTTTTCTGCCATCTTGAACGTTGAGGTATATTCAGAAACTTCCTTATCACCTGTCAGGACAACCTGCCCACCTGCGATGGATATTTTCACAGATTTGATGCCTCCTTCAGCAAGGTTGAATAAAAATTCTGCATCATAACTTTGGATCTTTGTCTTAAACAGGTTTGCAGTACTGGTTGGCGCCAACACCACAAATTCATTAGGGCTGGCATCAGAAGTGGCCACCAACTTGTTGTCTTTCACTTCAACAACCAGTTTTTTGATGTATTGGTTTTCTGCCATCTTAAAACTGGCAGCAAAAGACTGAAGGTTAGGCGTTGAATCCTGAGCGAATCCAAAGGAAGAAAACAAGATGCTAACAATCAATGAAATGGACAAACGGGCCTTGCTCATAAATAATATTTTTGATATGTGAACTTATGCTTTATTTTATAAATCTTAAAAAATATCAAGGCTTCTTAACATTAACATATTGAACAATTGAAAAAACGGACCAATTATATTTCCTGGGATGAGTATTTTATGGGTGTAGCCTTGCTTTCTGCTCAGCGGAGCAAGGATCCCAACACGCAGGTAGGAGCCTGCATTGTGAACGACAAAAACAAGATTGTAGGGGCCGGCTACAACGGGCTTCCCATTGGCTGCCATGATGATGAATTTTCCTGGAGCAAGGAAGGGGAATTCCTTGACACCAAGTATCCTTTTGTTTGCCATGCCGAACTCAATGCCATCCTCAACAATATTGGTATGGACCTCAGGGGCTGTACCATTTACACGGCCTTGTTCCCTTGCAACGAATGCACCAAGGCCATCATTCAATCGGGTATTTCTACCGTGGTCTATTTGTCTGACAAGTATGAGCAATCAGATTCTGCCAGGGCTTCCAAACTGATGCTTGACAAGGCAGGAATCGCTTACAGAAAAGTGGTGGCATCGGTTGACCGGATAGTGCTTTCCTTTGATGAAAAAGATGTTTAACCCATGGGCTAATTGTCTGCCATCTTGATGGTGGGTCTTTTGTCTTGCGGATCGCGCTTCTCGTATAAAACCCCGTTCATCTTCAGTGGAGGCTTCTGTGCCCTTGGTCTCTGCAGTTCGTATTGATAAACCGCTTTGCCCAATTCCCTGAAGAAGGGGAAGCCCATGCTCTCTTCGTCATATTTTGAATCGTTGATGACTCCGTCGCTGTTTACATAGACTGTGGCAGCAAGCATGTAATCAATATTGTTTTTGGTATCGATAACATAGGATACATCCGTCATAAATCCATAGGCCCATCCCACCTTGTTGAAAACCCTGATGTGTGCAGGCAGCTGGTGCGTTGAATCCTGAAAAAAGAATTTTACATAGCTGTTGTAGAAAATGGTGGAATCATAGTTGGGATAAGGGGTTTCGGCTGGATATTGTGACATGAATTGCAAGAGGAATAGCCTGTCTGGCTCTGTGATATTGAACCGTTGCTGCTTAGGCACTGAAGCTGGATAAAGAACGGCCTGTAACATTTGCCGCATGTCGTCTAATGAAATGTTGTTGTGCCTAGTAAAATCAAAAGGGCCATTGACCAGTTCATCATTTCTGTTGATGTGTTTGTCGCCAATCAGGACAGGAGAGGGGAAACGGAAACTGTCTTTGTTGTAGGCAGGTTGTTGGTGATAGACCAACTTTCCTGCAGCATCAAAAAACCGAATGCCATTGGTATGCCTATTTTGCTCTTCGGTATATCCCATGAACTGCCTGGTGATCCTCGAAGAGGTATAGCCTTTCTCGATGAGTTTTCTGTTGGCGGTTTCTTGTCCTACAAACTGGTACATCCTGTTATAAGGATCATTTTCGCTGATCAGCATGGCCCTTCTGATGAACTGTGCAATCGAGGGCTTGAAATTTTTTGCAGATGAGTCGGTTGTCAGGGCCACCTGTTTTTCATGGCTGCTTTCAAAGGCCATGGTGGTGAATTTATCAACTCCAGGAATTTTCATTTCATTCAACTTTTCCAGGGAAAGAAATGCCAAGGGCATCTTGACCATGGACGCTGGGTTGAAATACAGGTTGCTGTCTGCATTGAACCGGTGGTGGGTAAAGCGGGGCGATCCTTTCTCATTTCTGTCGATTTGGGTGTAAATCACCTGACAGCGGTATAAACTGGGGTTGGCAATGATTTTCTTTGCCTGTTCGTGTTGGATGATGGCGAGTATTTTACCAATTGTTGCATCAGGTTGTTGTGCCCGGGCTGAAATAGCAATCATCAGTATTGCACAAAAAATGCCTGTTCGTATTTTTTGTAAAGGCGTATTCATTTTTTCAATTTATGTTTACATCCAAATCAAATCGGTCTGCCATGACAAGAATGATCATCTGCCTGCTTTTGTCATTTTCAATCATTTCCATCACTGTTGCACAAGATAAAGAACAAAAATCAAGACCCGATTCAGGTCTTGTTGTTTTGTCAACCAACTCCGGCGAAGAATTTGTAGGAACCATTGTATCAGAGGATGCCAGAGAAGTGTCGATCCGCTTGCAAAACGGAAAGATGCTCATCATCCCTACCTATACCGTCAAATCAATCAGAAAACTTTCCGAATCCACGCTTGTCAAAGGTAAGCCTGTGTTTGCCAACCCGCATCCTTCCCGCTATTTTTATACACCCTCCGCCATTCCGATGGACAAGGGAGAAGTTTATATCCAAACCTTGTATGCAGTCGCTTACCAGGTGCAGTTCGGTGTAACCGAGAACTTTTCAGTAGGAGCCACTACCACCATTGTGGGCACACCACTGGCCCTCACGGCCAAGTATTCCATCAAAATTGATGAGAAAAATACACTGGCTTTTGGTGGACTGGCTGGCATTGTTGGCTGGGGCACAAGGACCAACCTGGGGATAGGATTTGGTGCCTTTACCCATGGCACCAAAGAGTCCAATGTCACCTTTGCAGGAGGATATGCATGGATCAACGAAAAGAACAATGGTGGAGGAAATTCAGCGGTGATGAGCCTTTCAGGCAATCAGCGGCTTTCCAGAAACCTGAGCCTCATGGGAGAACTCTGGTACCTGCCTGAGGTTGGCGTGTTTTTTGGCGGACCCTGCTTTCGTTTGTACAACAACAAAAAGTCTTCTTTTGATCTGGGAATATGGAGTATAAATGCCCCCAATTCGGGTGGAATACCTTTAATTCCGGTCGTAGGGTATACCTTCAAGTTTGAAAAATAAAACACCGCAAATATGGAATCATCTCGCATCGCCATTTCGATTGGCGTTACCCTGGATCGGTTCATCCGCAGCAACGAGAGCCAATATCCTCAGTCTGTTGGTGAGTTTTCACAACTGTTAAGGGACATTGCCCTTGCATCAAAAGTGGTGAACCGGGAGATCAACAAGGCGGGATTGATTGATATCATGGGTGTTGCCGGAAACCAGAATACTGCCGGTGATGAGCAACAAAAATTGGATGTGCTGGCAGATATCCGGTTTACCCGGGCCTTGTTGAAAGGTGGTGCAGCCTGTGCCATTATTTCAGAGGAAGAAGAAGGGATTGTTCAGCTCAATCCAGATGCGAAATACATTGTGGCAATCGATCCGTTGGATGGTTCCAGCAACATTGATGTCAATGTATCCATTGGTACTATTTTTTCTGTTTATAGAAGGAAATCAGTGGTTGGTACGGCCATTACGCAGGAAGATTGTTTGCAACGAGGATCGGCACAGGTTGCTGCCGGCTATATTTTGTATGGGTCTTCCACCATGCTGGTTTTTACTACTGGGCAGGGACTTAATGGTTTTACATATGAGGCAACCCTGGGAGAGTATGTTTTGTCTCATCCTGGTATAACAGTCAAGCCCGACGCCAATACCTATTCCATCAACGAAGGCATTTCAAAATCTTTTGTCCAGCCGGGCATTCATGCCTACCTGAACCAATGCAAGGATCAACATTTTGCTGCCCGATATATCGGCTCTTTGGTGGCAGACATCCACCGCAATTTGTTGAAGGGTGGAATCTACCTCTATCCCGCAACCATCCATCATCCCCAAGGAAAGCTCAGGTTGATGTTTGAAGCCAACAGCCTTGCTTTTGTTGTTGAGCAGGCGGGCGGAAAGGCTACTGATGGTGAAAAAAGAATACTTGACATTGAACCCACCCATATACACCAGAAATCTCCGCTGTTCATTGGTTCCCTCCAGATGGTGGAAATGTTGGAGGATTTTTTAGGCAAAGGGCAATAATCTTTTGATAAATCTCAACAATTGCTACAGGGGAACAGACGCTTATCCCCTGAATATCAAAATAAAAAGATATTTTCACCGTAGCATATCGTTGACCGGATTTTCGTGATTCTCCCAAAATTGCCTACAATCCCCAATCTCCAACACCATGAAGTCTAGCAGGATTGAAGTAATGCAGTTTTTGGCGCAGCAAATCGACAAGGAAATCGATGAATACCTCAAGGATATTGATACCAACTGGCAACCTGCTGATTTTTTGCCTGAAAGCAACCATCCTGATTTTGTAAAAGAAATCAAGGAAATCCAGGAGCAGTGCAAGGAACTGCCTTATGATTATATGGCTGTATTGGTGGGTGATATCATTACCGAAGAAGCCTTGCCCACCTATGAAAGTTGGTTGATTGATATTGAAGGCATCAGCAAAGCCGAGCCCCAGGGCTGGAGCAAATGGATCAGAAGGTGGACGGCAGAAGAGAACCGCCATGGCGACCTATTGAA
>JBIJAE010000048.1:0-8558 GCA_044345895.1 Chitinophagaceae bacterium | reverse complement strand
ATCTTTTATTTTTTTTATACTCTTCAACATATCTTGACTTTAATATGGGAAGTATATGACCTTCCCACCAACGCAATGATATATATCCATGAGACATACCTCTTTTTTTGAAGGAATCAAAAAAGACAAAGTCCTCATCCATCTTTTTACCTTCCTTTATTATTGTTTGGAAGGTTTCATCTAAGATCTTGTTAAATGTTGCAGGCTCAATATTACAGTTAAGGTCAATGAATTTCCCAGAGAATAATTCCCAAAGTTCTTTATCTCCTCTTGAAACTGATCCTGGAAAATCATTAAATATGATCATTTTATGAAGTATCTAGTATGGTTCTTTATAAAATTAATAAATAACAGCATAGGTTTACCTGATTTAGACAAGATTAAAATAGGACCAGCATTCAAGCTGGTCCTGTGCACAAAGCACCCGATAACAACAAGGCTGCATTAGTTCTGTTTGGCCGGTTAAATCAAGGCTGATGAAAGTGCTTCTGTCTTTTCATTCTACTTCATAGAAGTTAGTGATTGTCACAATGTTTGTGATTTTAAATGTTAAAATTTATGTTTAAAATTAATTTTAGATCATGATCTGACTCAGCTGTGCACCCCTCTGACTAGGTATGATACATGCGGCGGTCAGTCATTGTAATGGTGAAAAATGATAAATGATAATCTTTTTTCTGTTCGCTAACTTTATTATTCTGCTATTGAGACTTTCATTACTTATCAGGAATATTTTATTTTTGGGATATATCAAAATAATCAACAATGCCTGAACATATAAACCCGAATCTTATTTTTACTCCTGTTGCTCGGTTTATGAAGCTAAAGGATTACATAGAACAGCATCAAGTTGACAAAATTGAGTTTGGCCCCAATAATACACCACCTTTTTATTATGCTAAGTTTTATAAAAATAATGGTGAGTTAATTCTAAAAACTTTACTTTCTGAAGCCTTGCGCAATGACTTAAAATTTTATGATAGATTAATTCATCACCATCTTTCTGAAAATCCATATCAGATATGCTTTAATGGTCACAATGGACTTAATTATTTAACACAACCAGGGGGTGAGTTGATTTTGTAACTATAATATTTCATAATGATTCTGTGTGATTTTTTAAATAAATGGTTACTTAGAGTGAAAAGTTTGTAATCAGAAATGTGGCAGGTGCGGAGCTTCAAATAGGAGGTGGGGTAGGTTTATGGGGAACAATAAAGAAAGCGGAACATAAGGGGGGTCTATTAGACAAAATTTGCTTCCAGGTACTGGTTATAGCTATGTTACTTTAGAAAGGCAACAAAGATTAAGACTGGAAAAAATAATTTATCAACATCAATAAGTACACTTTCTAAGCACACAGATGTATGCAAATTGTATGCAAATAAAAAAGCAGCTATGAGTTTTAAATTCATAACTGCTTGATTTTGAAGCTCCTCAGACTGGACTTGAACCAGTGACCCTCTGATTAACAGTCAGATGCTCTAACCAACTGAGCTACTGAGGAATTTTCCTAATGGGGATGCAAAAATAGGGGTTTTCATCATTTTTGAAAAGAAAAAACGGCCGGAATATCTAAAAAATCATTCCTCCGCTGATATTCACCCAATTTCTGCCTTTAGGCCTTAATTTTAGACCAATATGACCACCACAACTGCAAACTTACAGCCCATCCACCTTCAGAACGAACTGGTTCAGTTGACCCCGTTGTCTGCAGCTGATTTTGAGGAGCTTTACGCCGTGGCTTCCGATCCTTTGATCTGGGAGCAACACCCTAATCCGGATAGGTACCAGCGTGCTGTTTTTTTAAACTATTTTGTTGGGGCCATGGCATCAAAAGGGACGTTTTTGATCAAAGATGCCTTAACTGGAGTGGCCATTGGCTCTTCGAGATTCTATGACCATAAACCCGATCTTGAAGAGATCAAAATAGGTTATACATTTTTTTCAAGGGCCTGCTGGGGGAAACCGTACAACAGGGTTGTAAAACAGCTGATGCTGGCCCATGCCTTTACATTTGTTCAGCGCGTAGTGTTTCATGTTGGTGCCTGCAATTTCAGGTCCCAAAAAGCCATGGAAAAATTGGGTGCAGTCAAAACAGGGGAGGAAGAGGTTGCTTATTTTGGTGAGCCTTCGCGATGGAACTTCGTTTATGAAATCAGAAGGCCTTAGGAATTTTGAGACTTTATCTTCTTGACTAACAATAGATTGATATTAAAAAGTGAAAATTTCACGGATTTGCTATGCGTTACAATGTAAGCTCGTTACGCAAACGCTATCTTAAAATTGGTTATCTTTGTAAAACTAAATTTCATGAAAGATGACATACAACATATCCTTTCTGGAACGAGCCAAGTTAAGCATCACCATCTTGTCCAAGCAACCTGCAGTTACCTTAAAAGAAGCCAAGGAGCAGGTACAATGGCTCAAGACCAACAGCAGCTCAAAGAACAAGAAGCAGAGAAATTAATTCAATTTGCCAGCGATCATCATCTTTGGGTTGAAAGTATAAATATTGAAAATTACGTTTCACAAGGCGCCGAACAAAAGGTCTATCTTAAAGATGGCACCACAGTTATAAAATTGAATGATGCTATTTATTACGCATCTTGGATTGATTATTTTCACAACCTATTACTTAATAATTTATTCTTTCCCGATACAGCATACAATCTATTGGGCTTCTATAAAGATCAGGGTGTGATTTATGCAGTAGTTGAACAACCTTTTGTTAAAGCGTCTGAAAAAACAGATTTAAATATTGTAAAAACATTCTTAGAGAATAATGGGTTTCGCAATACCAAAAATCATGACTATTATAACAAAGCGCTTTGCATTATTTTAGAAGATCTTCATGACGAAAATGTCCTTACACAAAATGGAATGCTGTATTTTATAGATACTGTATTTTATATTGTCAACCCCAAATGATAAGTGAATGTATGAAGGGCGATGTTTGGGAGAATAACTTGGGTTTTATTTAGTTTTTTTTGATACAGCCCTTTTACCATTTTCAGCTACCCTAAACTTCACAATCGAAGCAATCAATTGCTTTGGAATCTTTTTGCCGTGCGGAAGTTGAATCGTTCCTTTTGATGTCGTAAACGCCTTTAATTCATCCGCAAATTTTACAATGGCAGTAGCCATAGGATAAATGCCATAATGCTTTTCATGGCAGGCAATGTACATGAGCATCCCATTCAGTTTGTATGCCGGCATTCCATAGCTGATGCATTCAGTTGCGGCTGCGACATTTTTAAGAATGATTTCCCTTATGGTTAAAAATCCCTCCCTTTTTTCCTCAGGAATATTGTTGATGTATTCCTCAACAGTATTGGCTTTGTCCATCGTTGAATTATTTATTCAAGTTCATCCAAAACCCGCCTTGCATCCATCTCCCGGGCATGATGGACCCAAGCAGATCTGAATACGCAACATCGTTTAGGTTATCAACCTGAATCATCAACCCAGCTTTCTTCTTGAACAGGTATTTTTCGATGCGGAGGTTCATGGTCAAGTACGCGGTTGAAATGGAGGCATTGATGGCATTGGCGGTTTGTCTGTTCCGCTCTTTGTAAACAGTACCCATCGAAATGGAGCCTGATTTGTTCATGATGCGGAGGTTGGTATTCCAAAGGAGTTTTGCGTGGGAAGAAAGGTAAAAAGAAGGCAGGGTATTGCCTTTTCCTGTAGACCTAAGGCGGGTGATTCCTGTGTTCCATTTCAACCGGGTTCCTTTGCCCAGGCCATGATCACCAGACAGGTCCAATTCAGCCCCCCTGGTTTTGACATTGGCAATGTTGCTGGCCAATGCATAAACACCCGTAGGGATCAGGTTATTCCGAATAGGCATGTCTGCATAATTGGTGGGGGCCCAGTCAATCAGAGAGGCTTGGATGCGCTGGAAAAGCGTTGCATGCAGTTGAACGGGTTTATCCAGAAACAGGTCTGCACCGATTTCCATGTTCAGGCTTCTTTCCGCCTCCAGTGCCGGATTGCCGATGCTTCCGCCGGTTACCAATGGTTTGTTGTAATTGTTGTACCGTTCAGTAAAATCAGCATCCCTTATGCCTTTGCTGATGCTCGCCCTGATGGTAGCTATTGACCCGGTATAGGCAAGGTTGAGCTGAGGGATCAGTGCCCATTTGTAGCTTTGGTCCCAGTCTGCGCGGATGCCTTCCGTTAAAAACAATTTGTTTAGCAATTGGTGTTGCAGGTTGGCATAGATACCAGTATGCAAGTGCTGGTGATTGCCCCTGTCATTGGATCTGATCTGTTTGCTGAACACCTGAACGCCCGTGGTTAACCTTGCCTGTTGCCATTTGAAGCGAACACTGTTTCGGGCATCAATGTTGAGGAGCGATGTACTATTCTGGTTGGGGATGGCAGCTGGCCGAAATGCATATCGGTCATTCAATTGGCGCGCATTGGACAGGAAAGAGAAGCTGGATTTTTCTGTTGTTTTTGTCAATGCCAACTGCTGCCAGGTGGAACTTACCGTTTCATTTGCCGTATCACTGAGAAAGCTGGTGTAAAAATTCTGTGCATTGAAATCGCGTTTGTCTGCTGCACCCCGCAACATCAACCTCCACTGTTTGTTCAACTTTCTTGAATAGCTGATTGTTCCCAGGTCATTGTCAAAATACCCCGTGGTGCCCCTCAGCTGCACGCCTTTTGCCTTTTGTTGTTGCAACCCAACAGAGAGATAAGATTTTTCGTTGCTGGCAGAAAATCCAATTTTACCATTGAACAAATTGTATTGTCCGGTTTGGAGGGCAGCGAAAACTGTTTTGTTTTTTTCTTCGTACGCTCGCACAAACGCTTTTGTAATGACATGGATGACACCACCGACTGCATCCGGTCCAAAAATGGCTGCAGCAGCACCTTTGATGACTTCAATCCTTTCAATCTCTTCTGGAAGAATCGGGATGTATGCATTGAAATGACCGGTTAGCGGCTCGTTGGACCGCATTCCGTCAATCACCACCAAAACCTGTTGAAAAGTACCTCCACGGATGATCAAGTCTGCTTGTGCTCCCTGCGGACCCCTTTGCTGCACTTCAATTCCGGGAACAAAACGCAGGAGCTCATCCAAAGAATTGGCAGGAATATTTTTGATGTCTTCTTTTGTGAGGATGGCGATGTTTCTTCCTGTTTCCCTGATCCTTTTTTGCTGCATGGACGATGAGATCATCACCGGATCCAGGTCTGGCACCTGAGAAAACGAAGTGCTGGAAATCACTACCATCAAGCTCAACAGAATCAGTATTCTTTTCATCACGCTGTCTATATAATGTTTAAAAACCAACATATATGCCGTCTTCCCTCAATTCAATGGGAAAGGTTTTCATGTTGTATCCCTCACCGGTAACATTGTATCCATTGCGCAGCGCGAACTTGAAACGGTGAAGCGGACAAACCGCATTGCCTTGCGCATCAATATAACCCATCACCATTTTGGCGCCTGCATGCGGGCACTTCGATTGAAAGCCATAGAGCTGGTTGTTGAAACGGGCAATGCAAATGGTGCGTTCGCCAATCTCGGCCTGAACGATATCATACTTGCCAAAACCAAGTTGTTCAACGGAATCGGCAACAAATTCCCAATTATATTCCTTGGTTGCCATAGTCGATCGACTGATATCCTGTTTTGTAAGGGTAGCGTTTGGCGTACATTTCGCGGACCTGGTTGAGGATGGTGGTACGAAGCTTTTCTATTTCCCTACGCTGCGTTGCGGATACAAAAACACAGCTGGAGCGGGTTTCATTTTGCCAGCGTTTATACAATTCCCTGAGCAGGTTTTCTTTCACTTCAGGCTCAAGCCATTCGTCAAAAGTCCTGTCCTCGTATTGATCCATCTTGTTGAAAATGGTGATCATGGGCTTGTCTGCACAACCCAATTCTGCAAGGGTTGCATTCACCACTTTCATCTGGTCTTCATATTGTGGATGGGAAATGTCGACCACATGCATCAGGATATCACTTTCCTTCACCTCGTCCAGCGTGCTCTTGAAACTTTCAATGAGGTGATGGGGGAGTTTGCGGATGAAACCCACGGTATCGCTCAATAAAAATGGCGTGTTTTCGTAAACGATTTTTCTTGTTGTGGTGTCCAGTGTTGCGAAGAGTTTGTTTTCCGCCAATACCTCACTCTTGCTCAAGAGGTTCATCAGCGTTGACTTGCCAACATTGGTGTAACCAACCAGTGCTACGCGGATGAATTCGCCCCTTTCCTTTCTCTGGGTGAAGGCCTGCTTCTCAATCTCACTCAGTTTTTTTCTGAGCAGGGTGATTTTTTCGCGGACAATCCGACGGTCCGTTTCAATTTCAGATTCACCCGGACCCCTGGTACCGATACCGCCACCAAGGCGCTCAAGGTGCTTCCACATCCCGCGCAAGCGGGGCAAAATGTATTGGTATTGTGCCAGCTCAACCTGTGCCTTGGCCTGTGCTGTTTTGGCACGGTGGGCAAAGATGTCGAGGATCAGGTCGCTGCGGTCAATGGTTTTGATGTTGACGGCCTTTTCGATGTTGCCAATCTGTGCGCCGCTGAGTTCATCGTCAAAGATCAGGAGGCTGATGTCTTTGCCTTCAGCATATTGCTTTATCTCTTCCAGCTTGCCCTTTCCAATATAGGTTTTGGAATCAGGGTGCTGCAGTTTCTGGATGAAGGTTTTTACGGTAGTTGCGCCAGCTGTAGTGGCAAGAAATTCCAGTTCCTCAAGGTATTCCCTGACCTGAAGATCCTTTTGTTCTTTTAGCCCAACCCCAACCAGGATGGCTCTTTCAGCTTGTTGGAATAGGCTTGATTTTTCTAACAAAAATGAATGTTTTTATAGTCCGCTAAGCGCCAATCCAAAGGAGAAAGGCCTTACTGAAGGCCCAAGTCCTTCCTTGAAGAAGCTGGTAACAGTATAAGTTCCAAAAAAGCTGAGATTACCCAAACCGGCTCTTGCTGTGAGGGCAAAGCGGGTGGTATTGAGGTAGCGCTTGTCTTTTTCTTTGCTGATGTAACCGCCAGTGCCGGTGGCATCCAGGTCTACCTTGGATTTTACCTTGGAGCTCACCAGGGTTCCAATTTTTGCACCGAAAGCAAACTTCCAGCCCTTGTTCATGTTGTCTGGCCTGGTAGAGTACCGGAGTTCAATGGGTGCTTCAAGATAGCCGGTTTCCAGCTTGTTTTTCTTGTATTGGGTGATGGTGTCGCGCCTGAAGGTGGCACCATTTCTAGTGTTGAGGTCTACAGACATGTTGTCAAAGTAGATATTGTCTGAGCCGATACCAGGTCCAACCGCAACACTGAGTTTTGGATTGGATTTGAAAGTAAAATCAAAAAGGAAATAGCCGTTGAAGCTCCTGTTGAAGCCCTTGGTGGTGATGTTGTTTTCGTCTTTGTTGCCCCATCCAGCAATACCGAACTGGAGCATGAAATGGTCTGATGCCCGCTTGGAAAGGTCGAGTTTGCTGTAATCAGGCTTAACCTTGGGTGCCTTGGGCTCCTGAACCTTTACCTTGGCTTTTTTATCCTGTGCAACGGCGCTGAGGGAAACCATCAGCATCAGCATTCCTAATATCTGCTTCATAATCAATTTTGTGTGGTCAAAAGTATCTCCTAACGGGTTAATGAAAGGTTAAGATTCAGAGGGCAAAGGTAGTTTAGTTTGGGGAATATTGGCGACTTGCGGCATTAGATTGCGAATTCCAGGTTGGCGTTCAACCAGGTAATGCATTGCTTGTCCTCAAGCTGCTTTGACAGTTGGGTAGTTGAAGTCGGAAGAATTGAAATAATTACCTAAATTTGCAGTCCTAAAAGAACAGCAATGTTCTTGGGGCCTATAGCTCAGCCGGTTAGAGCATCTGACTCATAATCAGAGGGTCCCTGGTTCAAGTCCAGGTGGGCCCACTTGAAAATGAAAGGGGGTTTATGAATAGAAATATTCGTAAATCCTTTTTTACTTTCCGAGAGAAGCCAATGAAACTACATTTATTCCATCTGGGCGACGATAACTCATACCTGTTCCTGTAATAATATTCAGTGATTTTGGAGATTCCATTTTGTTGGTGTCAATGTTAGATGAGAATTTTTTAAGATTCTCTGCAGCATCATCAATGAATCCTACGCCAAGTTTTATTTCAAATGCTGCATAATCTCCATTGCGCTTCTGAACGATTGCATCAATTTCGTAACCATAGGAATCGTTGTAGTGATAAACAGTAGCATCATTTGTTTTGGCATAAACATTCAATTCGTGTATAGCCAATGACTCAAACAGAAAACCTGTGTATTTTATATCTTTCATCAATGATTCCATTTCCAAACCCAAAACTGCAACTGCCAACGACGGATCGCATAGATGCCTTTTCGGTGATTTACGTAAAGATGCAGATGAACGAATATTTGGGTTGAATGCCGGTTGCTCGTAAAGAATCATCAATTTGGAAAGTGCATCTAAATAGTCAGAAAGTGTATTTCTTGATAATTCGTTGTTTTCATTGATTTTGACATCCTTCTCCAAGGTTTTATTGTCTACTAAAGTTGCTATATTTCTCGATAGAG
>JBIJAE010000047.1:0-8565 GCA_044345895.1 Chitinophagaceae bacterium | reverse complement strand
GAGATCAGAACGTTGCCAGCCATAAGTGGTTTTGTCGAGCGTAGGAAAACCGGTTGGAACGCCTGTGATGTCCTCATTCCTGGCCCTCATCTCATCAATCTTGTTCAGTGTATCCATCACACTCTTGCCCAGTGTATCAAATTCTTTTTTCAGCTGGTCATTGGCGATAGAAAACAGTTTTTGTTCAGCACTGTCCAACAGGTCAAAAACATCTGTTGAATCGTCATAGGCATCCGTGATGATTTCTGTGCTGATGCGGATCAATTCCCTTTGGATAAATTTTTCCTGTACGATACGGGCATGGGCCTCAATATTGGCGGCAGATACTACTGCATTGGTCAGTTTTGAAATAAAATAAGGACCTCCCACAGCATCGAGCATCTCCATTGATTTCAGCTCTTCAACCACCGTCAACAGGTCAATGGGTTTGTTGTCTGCATTCAGGCGGACAATGGCCCTAAAGACTGTCTGGTGAGACTCTACATAAAAACATTCTGGCTTGAGAACATTGATCACTACGTCAAAAGCAGCGCGCTCCAGCATGACAGCACCCAGTACAGCCTCCTCCAATTCGCGGGATTGTGGTGGAACTTTGCCATAGGCCATGGCATTGAACTCAGGCGCGGTTTTCCGCTTGTTTCTCCTGTCGCGGTTTATGTTAGTTTGGTCCATTTACTTGCTTTTCAAATCTTTTTCAATCACATTTCCATTACCCGAATGGTCTGGAGAGCGAATATACCAAGGTTGCCTGAAGCAATCCGCATTTTAAAAAAACATTAATTGAGAACAGGCTATCCACAGGAGTATCCACAGGAAACCGGGGGTTATTGACAGAGGGAGTGGGGTTGTTCACATTGAGGGTGGTGGAAGCATTTCATCAATCATGCCTTATATTTGCGGTTATGACGATTTCATACAAATGGCTGATGGACTACTTTGCAGCACCCATCGCCCATGATAAGCTTTCGCTGATACTGAATTCCATTGGTCTTGAAGTGGAAGGATACGAGGAATACCAGGAGATCAAAGGAAACCTGGCAGGACTGATCACCGGAGAGGTGCTTACAGTAGAAAAGCATCCCAATGCAGACAGGCTTTCCATAACTACAGTGAACATCGGAGGTGAACAACCTTTGCAAATCGTTTGTGGTGCGCCCAATGTTGCGGCGGGGCAAAAGGTTGTGGTTGCGCCAATTGGCACAACGATTTATCCTACAACGGGAGACCCCATCACCATGAAAGCGGCAAAAATCCGCAGCATTGAAAGCCATGGCATGATCTGTGCAGACGATGAAATCGGGCTCGGTGCAGACCATAGCGGCATCAAAATACTTGACGGATCAACTCCTGTCGGAATTCCGGTTGCCAGTCTTTTTGAGCCATACGAAGACCACATCATTGATATTGGCCTCACGCCAAACCGCAGTGATGCCATGAGCCATCTTGGTGTTGCAAGGGATGTTTGCAGCTGGTTGAACCACCACGAAGGAACCTCGATCAAGCCCATCATCAAATTGAAAAATGAAGTTCCTGCTACAGGGATTGCCTGTCCCATCGAAGTAATCATAGAAAATACAGCTGATTGCCCCAGGTATACCGGCATCCTCATCAATGATGTGCAGGTAGGAGCAGCACCCAAATGGATGCAGCAGCGTTTGAAGGCCATCGGACAAAGATCCATCAACAACATTGTAGACATCACCAATTATATCCTGCACGATACGGGTCAACCCCTGCACGCTTTTGATGCAGACCAGATCAAGGGCGGAAAGGTCAGGATCAAAAACCTTCCTGCAGGAACATCATTCATCGGCCTGGACGAAAAGGAAAGGAAACTGGAGGCCGGAGATTTGATGATCTGCGACAACGACAGCAACCCCATGTGCATGGGGGGTGTTTTTGGCGGCAAAGGCAGTGGTGTAACAGAGGCTACCAAAAACATATTTCTTGAAAGCGCCTGGTTTCACCCGGTTTCCATCAGAAAAAGTTCTTTCAAACACCAACTAAGAACAGATGCGGCCACGCATTTTGAAAAAAGTGTTGACATTGGCCAGACCCTGGAAGTGTTGAAAAAAGCAACACTGCTGATAGGTGATTTTGCAGGAGGAAAAACAAGCTCAGACCCTGTTGATGTCTACCCAACCCCCAACAGCAAACCGGTCATCAAACTGGAACATGCTTACGTCCAGAAAATGAGTGGGAAAGCCTACGACAAACAAACCGTAAAGAACATTCTCCTGGGAATGGGATTTGGTTTGCTGGAAGAAAATGAATCCTCCATCACTGTTGACACCCCAACACACAAAACCGATGTGAGCATCCCCGCAGACCTGATTGAAGAGATCATGCGTATTGACGGATTTGACAACATTGAGATTCCGACCAGCATCCGCATTTCACCGTCGGTTTCCAGTGGCAACAGGGATTATCCTTTGAGGGAAAAACTCTCCGGAATACTTGCCGGCATTGGTTTTAATGAAATGCTCAACAATTCCATCACCCACAGCGCCAACTACTCAGACGAGGAAATGGGCCGAGCTGTAAAAATGCTGAACAACCTCAGTTCTGAGTTGGACACCCTTCGGTTGACCATGCTGGAAACGGGGCTCCAAACCTTGGCCAGAAACCTGAACCACAGAAACGAGAACATAAGACTTTTTGAATTCGGCAAAACCTATTCAAAAAACGAAACAGCTTATTTTGAAGATGACCACCTTGCCTTGTTCACTGCAGGAAAAATCAACGAAGATTCCTGGAACAAAACAGCCGAAGAGGCTGACCTTTTCTACCTCAAAGGGGTCATTAAATCCTTGCAGGTTCAGTCTGGTATTGAAAAAATAAAATTTGATGTTGAAGCCTCCAGCAGGTTTGAATATGCCCTTACCGGTTATGCGGGTAAGCTAAAACTGTTGACCATAGGCAAGCCTTCAGCAGAGATGTTAAAGAAATTTGATATCCGCGTGCCGGTTTGGTTCGCTGACATCCATTGGAACAACTGGCTGAAAGCCGGTGAGAAAAACACCATCCGTTACAAGGAAATATCGAAGTTTCCTGCCGTTCAACGCGACCTATCCTTTGTTGCAGATAAAAACGTAACTTTTGGTGATATTGAAAAACTGTTGAATGCCCTGTCTATTCCACAACTCAGGAACTACAGGTTGTTCGATGTGTTCAAAAGTGAGAAACTTGGAAAGGACAAGCAGTCGCTGGCCATGAATTTCACCTTCCTGGACGACAGCAAGACCATGAAAGATGAGGAAATTGACAAAATGATGGCCAAGATCACCAGCAATATTGAAAAAAACCTGCTCGCAGAGATCAGAAAATAACCATGCCAGAACAAAAAGAAACATTCAGCAGAATTGAGGAAAAATTAGGGCTCCTCACATCAAAACTTCGTGACTACAAGCGCGAAAATGAAAAAATGCGCAAGGAGCTTGAAGACAAGAAATTGCAATGGGATGAACTGAAGACCAAAAACGAACAAATGGAATTGCAGATGAACCTGCTGAGAAATGCAGCGCCTGGTGATGCCAAAACTTCAAATCTGGTTTTGGAAAAAAAGATCAATGACTACATCAAAGAAATAGACAGGTGTATCGCGCTATTGGGAGACCAGCATTAGATCCTTTTGACCATCCTCACCTCTACCACTTCCTCTCCCTGGGTGCACTGCAAGGTGTAAATACCGTAAGGCAAATCATTCAGCCCTTCCCAAAGCACAGAACTTTTTCCGGAATGGATGTTTTTTTCTGTTTTACAGCAAATTTTACCATCTTCACTTTTTAGAGAAACATATAAGGGATGGTGATTAGCGTCCTCTACCTCAATAGTGAGGTTGTCGATGAAAATCGGAGTTTTTGGCTTTGCTAACATGGCAAATTTTTCGCTTTTTTAATCGTAGTGGGATAAAAAACACGTCGGCAATCTCCTCTTGGTTAATAATTTGTGAATAAAAATATATAAATAGTACGAAAATGCAAAACTTAATTTCAATAAGCCTTCCGGTAGGCGACCGGTCATACCGGCTGAAGATCAAGGCTGAAGATGAAGAAATGGTGAGGAAAATGGCCAAAAAAATGAACGACCAGCTTAACCAGTTCAAAAGTCAATATCCGGGTAAAGACATGCAAGACTACCTGGCCATGTCGCTCCTATCCTTTGTTACAGAGGAACAACCCTCCAATGCACAGGTAGCCGCAGATCACGATACTGAAGCATTTTTAACCCGTATCGAGGCATCAATTGAGAGAGGATTGGTGGATTGAGAACCCATTTTAACGCAGTTTTATCCCCTTTTTTTGCTAACTTCGCCAGTATTGCCCCCGTATGAAATATTTTCGAAGGGATTGATTATGAAACAGAAAAAAACAATTATTCATGGAATCGTCACTCATCATACCCATCATCACAGGGATTGTAGCCGCATTGGCTGGTCTCGGACTGGGTAAAGTAATTTTCGCAAAAGATACCCAGGCCAGGGTCGAAGAAGCCAAAAAACAAGCAGCACAGATCCTCTCAGACGCAGAATTCAAGTCTGAAAACCTCAAAAAGGAAAAATTATTAGAAGCCAAAGAGAAATTTGTCCAACTCAAGGCAGATCATGAAAGAGACTCCCTTGAGAAGAACAAGAAGATCAATGACGCAGAAAACAGGATCAAACAGAAGGAGCAAACCATCAACCAGAAGGTTGAAGCTGTTGAAAAGCAGGTAAAGGAAAACGATACCATCAAGGAACACCTCAACAGGCAGATCGAGATCGTTAACCAGAAAAGGACCGAACTCGAAAAGCACCAGGAAGAGCATATCCGCAAACTGGAAAAAATTGCCGGTCTCAGTGCAGAAGATGCCAAGGCCCAGTTGATTGAGAGCCTTAAACAAGAGGCCCATACCAGAGCGCTTTCACTGCAGCAGGAAATTATTGAGGATGCCCGCCAGAAGGCCAACAAGGAAGCCAGGAAAATCATCATCCAGAGCATCCAGCGTACTGCAGCAGAGCAAACCATCGAAAATACTGTTACTGTTTTCCAGCTGGAAAGTGACGAGATCAAAGGACAGATCATCGGACGTGAAGGCCGCAACATCCGCGCCATTGAAGCCGCTACCGGGGTTGACCTCGTGGTGGACGATACACCAGAAGCAATTGTATTGTCTTCTTTCGATCCCTTGAGAAGGGAAATTGCCAGGCTTGCACTGCAACGCCTTGTGAGTGACGGAAGGATTCACCCTGCCAGGATTGAGGAAGTGGTTGAGAAAACACGTAGGCAACTGGAAGAGCAGGTGATGGAAATCGGAGAGAGAACCATCATCGAATTGGGCATCCATGGCCTTCACAAGGAACTGGTTCGTGTAGTAGGTAAAATGAGGTTCAGGTCTTCCTATGGGCAAAACCTGTTGATGCACAGCCGTGAAGTGGCCAATCTTTGTGGCATCATGGCAGCAGAATTGGGCATGAACTCCAAGCTGGCCAAGAGAGCCGGTCTTTTGCACGACATCGGAAAAGTTCCTGATGAGGAAACCGAATTGAGCCATGCATTGCTGGGGGGTAAATTGGCTGAAAAATACGGCGAAAATCCTGCTGTAGTCAATGCCATTGCTGCCCACCACGATGAAACGGAAATGCAGTATGTTATCTCCCCCATCATCCAGGCCTGTGACGCCATCAGTGGTGCAAGACCAGGTGCAAGAAGGGAGATCATGCAACAATACATCCAGCGGATCAAGGACCTCGAAAACCTGGCCATGACGTACCAGGGTGTAGAGAAAGCCTACGCCATACAGGCAGGAAGGGAACTGAGGGTGATTGTTGAAGCCGACAAGGTTACAGATGGCGACAGCGATAAGCTGAGTTTTGACATGGCACAGAAGATCCAGACAGAAATGACCTATCCAGGTCAAATCAAAGTGACGGTGATTCGTGAAAAGCGGGCTGTTAATGTTGCCAGATAATAAATAGATTTTGTAATAAATAGGATTAATTATACTTTTGCACTCCAAATTTTTAGGTTATGAATCAAGCTATCGCATTTGTACATGAGCAGTTGACCCCGGTCAACAATTTCCCTAAGTTCAAAGCCGGTGACAACGTTACCGTTAACTATAAGATCATTGAAGGAAACAAGGAAAGGATCCAGAGCTTCAAAGGTGATGTGATCAAGCGCCAGGGAACCACTGGAACCGCTACATTTACCGTAAGGAAAATGTCTGATGGTGTTGGTGTTGAAAGGACTTTCCCCGTTGCTTCTCCCAACATTGAATCAGTTACCCTGAACAAAACTGGTAAGGTTCGCCGCGCCAAGCTGTACTTCCTCAGGGAAAGAAGTGGTAAGAGAGCAAGGATCAAAGAAAAAAGAGTCAAGTAATCCCTTCGTACAATTTTTTGTTAATCCCGCCTTGTGCGGGATTTTTTTATGCCCATGCTTCCCAAAGCCATGAAAAAAATAGTAGATTTGTCTTCTATCAAAATTTAAAACTATGTTATCCAATAGCGCATTTTTGTTGGCAATGCCCGGTGGTTCTGAGTGGATCTTCATCATATTGGCTGTTTTGATCCTTTTTGGAGGCCGCAAAATCCCTGAATTCATGCGTGGTCTTGGAAAAGGCATCCGTGAATTCAACGATGCAAAATCCAACGTAAAGAAAGAGATTGAAGACGGCATGCAGGAAAAAGACAAGCAAGCCAACTAATTCTCAGTCACCAAGGTTGTACGTTCATCATTCTATATCGGAACTCCGAAGGAAATTGTCATGCGGCGAACTGAGCTGCACAGACATCACCTCCTCCTACCTTGCCCAAATCGCAAGCAAGCATCACCTGAATGCCTTTGTTGAGGTATTTGAGACAGAAGCGCTGGAAAGGGCCAAAACCCTTGATCAAAAAAAGAACAATCCATCCTCCTGGGGTAAATTGTATGGGGTTGTCATCGGCATCAAGGATGTTCTTTGTTATGAAAATCATCATGTAGGCGCTGCTTCAGGCATCTTGAAAGGCTATACAGCCATTTACAATGCAACAGCCATTCAACGTTTGCTGGATGAGGATGCCATCATCATTGGCAACCTGAACTGTGATGAATTTGCAATGGGATCTTCCAATGAAAATTCTGTTCATGGCAAGGTATTGAACGCCCACGACGAAAGCAGGGTTCCTGGAGGGTCTTCAGGCGGATCAGCCGTAGCCGTTCAGGCCAATATGTGCATGGTAAGCCTGGGCTCTGATACGGGAGGCTCGGTAAGACAGCCGGCAGATTTTTGTGGTATTGTTGGCATGAAACCCGGTTATGGAAGAATCTCCCGTTACGGGCTTCTGGCCTATGCATCTTCCTTTGATCAGATAGGCATTTTCTCCAAAAACATAGAAGACCTTTCCATTGTGCTTTCCGTGATTGCCGGCCAGGATGAGTTCGACAGTACCTGCAGTGACGCACCAGTACCAGACTATGCTGCAGCGCTCAACACAGACCGCAAATACCGCCTTGCCTACTTCCCACAAAGCCTTGAACATCCATCCCTGGATTCTGAGATCAGGAAAAGCATTACAGACTGGATGGAGACCCTGAAGAAATCAGGCCATACCATTGAAGCTGTTGACTTCAATTATCTTGACCACATTGTTCCTGCATATTATGTGTTGACCACAGCAGAAGCCTCTTCCAATCTTTCACGCTACGACGGAATCAAATTTGGTTACAGAACAAGCAGCCAAACCGAAAACCTGAATCAGCTTTATAAAAAATCCAGGTCAGAAGGATTTGGCAAAGAGGTCAAGCGCAGGATCATGCTGGGAACTTTTGTGCTCAGCACAGGCTATTATGACGCCTATTATGCAAAGGCACAACAGGTGCGCCGGCTGATAGCAGACAAGACCAAGGCAGTATTCACGGAATATGACCTTATCCTGATGCCAACTACCCCATCAACAGCTTTTCGTTTTGGCGAAAAAAGCAATGATGCGGTTGAGATGTTTCTGGGAGACCTTTACACCGTTTATGCGAATCTTGCAGGAATAGCAGGCATATCCCTCCCCCTCTTCAAACACAGCAATGGCATGCCTTTTGGCGTGCAGGTAATGTCTGACAGGCTGCAGGAAAATAAACTCCTGGATTTTTCATCCGGGGCCCTAAAAGCTTAACCATGGCTTGGGGCAAATCTTCCATTGCATGCCTATTGGCTCTCTTCCTGCTCTTTTCCGGCCATGCTACACCATTTCAACAACTGGATACCAGCAAGCTACCCAAAATCCAGTGGGACGAACTGAACCCACGAGCAGTAGGATTTGTGAAGGATTACCTGGAAATTCATGAAGCCCGTTTGACCAACATGAAAGGCTGGGGGCAGCCCTATTTCATCATGATTGAATCTGTTCTCAACCGATACCACCTCCCCCCATCACTCAAATACCTCGCCGTCATTGAATCAGACCTCAAGACCACGGCCTTGTCTTCAGCAGGAGCGGTTGGTCCCTGGCAATTCATGCCTGGCACTGCAAGAGACCTGGGGTTGATTGTAACCGCTACAAGAGATGACAGAACGGATCTTTATAAAAGCACCCATGCTGCTGCAAAA
>JBIJAE010000046.1:0-8624 GCA_044345895.1 Chitinophagaceae bacterium | reverse complement strand
AAAATAAATTTCAACCTGAATGGAAATGCACTAGAACCCGAAGTGGTTTACAAGCAGCTTTCAATCTGTGCCCCTTACCTGGAACTCATTGAAGAAATGACACCGCTGGAATTTCTCAGCTATCATGCCTCTTTCAAGCCTTTTATCAAGGGCTGGAATGCAACAGGGATCATTGAAGAAATAGGGCTGGCCAGGGCAAAACAAAAACAAATCAGGTATTTCAGCTCCGGCATGAAACAAAGGGTGAAGCTGGCTCAAGCATTCTTCTCTGACACGCCAGTATTGTTGCTGGATGAGCCTTGCACCAACCTCGACCAGCAAGGTATTGATTTGTATAAACACCTTATTTCATCGCTTTGCAACAACAGGATGGTGCTGATCAGCAGCAATGATGCCACAGAATACGGCAGTTGCACCGAATTTATTAGAATGGGTGTGTAAAACTGGTGATAGACTCAATTTTTTCTTTGTCTGAATAGGTTTAATTTTGTGCAAACTTTACTCCATGGCACAAGATAATCTCGTTTTTGACCTGCTGAACAAGGAACTCAAAAGACAAAGGGAGGGCATTGAACTGATTGCCTCTGAAAACTTCACTTCCCTTCAGGTGATGCAGGCAACGGGTTCTGTTGCCACCAACAAATATGCCGAAGGTTATCCTGGCAAAAGGTATTATGGTGGTTGCGAGGTAGTAGACGAAATTGAAACCATCGCCATCAACAGGCTGAAACAAATATTCAACGCTTCTTGGGCCAACGTGCAGCCCCACAGTGGTGCACAAGCCAATACAGCAGTATTCCTTGCCTGCCTTAAACCAGGCGACAAGATCCTTGGCCTGGACCTCAGCATGGGCGGACACCTGACCCATGGCAGCCCCGCCAACTTCAGCGGAAAGACCTACCAGTCTTTCTTTTATGGTGTAGACCGGGAAACAGGGCTGGTCAACTATGAGCAACTCGAAGCAACAGCCCGTGCAGAAAAACCAAAAATGATCATCTGCGGTGCCTCAGCCTATAGCCGCGACTGGGACTATGCCCGCATCCGTGCCGTTGCTGATGAAATTGGCGCCTTGGTATTAGCAGACATTGCCCATCCTGCAGGATTGGTTGCCGCCGGATTGTTGAATGACCCATTCGATCATTGTCATATCGTCACTTCAACCACACACAAAACCTTGCGCGGACCACGCGGTGGCGTGATCATGATGAGGAATGATTTCGAGAACCCATTTGGCCTGAAAGATCCCAAAGGCAATATCCGTTCGATGAGCGCACTGCTTGATCTAGCCGTATTTCCTGGCATGCAGGGCGGTCCATTGGAGCATGTGATTGCAGCAAAGGCTGTGGCGTTCGGAGAAATCCTGGATCCTTCTTTCAAGGTATACCAACAACAGGTGCAGGAAAATGCCCAGACCATGGCTGCTGCCTTTGTCAAAAAGGGCTATCATCTCATCAGTGGTGGTACAGAAAACCACCTGATGCTCATCGACCTTAGAAACAAAAACATCACCGGAAAAAAAGCACAGGAAACACTTGACAGGGCGCACATCACCTTGAACAAGAACTCAGTGCCTTACGATGACAAGAGTCCATTTGTAACCTCGGGTATCAGGGTTGGCGTTCCAGCCATCACTACCCGTGGCTTGAATGCGGCCCACATGCAAACGGTGGTAGACATGATCGATAAGGTATTGATGAATGCTGATGATGAAACTGTTATAGCATCAGTGAAAGACGATGTAAAGGCCTTCATGCAACAGTTTCCTCTTTATCCCGAACTCGGTTAATCAACACTCATGATCCAAAGAATACAATCACTCTGGCTACTGCTTTCTGCACTGTGTGCTGCTTTGATCCTGTTTGTTCCTGTTTTTTCAGGAGCAGCTGCTGATGGACTGGTAAAGGTTTTTTCGATTCGGGAAAACCTGATTTTGTTGCTGATTGTAGCGCTGTCGATTGTAATCCCTTTCATCAATATTTTTCTTTTCAAAAACAGGGGGCTGCAGAAAAAATTAATCATCAACAACATGGTTCTTTCTGTGTTGACGGTTGTAACTGAGTATTTTTCAGTAGACAAATTCAAGCAACAGTTCGGCATTTCTCAGGGAACCTGGGAACTGAGTGCCATCCTTCCCTTCTTCATCATTCTCTTTCTGGTATTCGCTTTCAGGGGCATCAGAAAAGATGAGAAGATGCTCAGTGAAGCGGATCGGTTGAGGTGAGCCCAAACGCGTCTCCATCAAAAAGGCCCTTGTCACTCAGCTTTAGATGTGGAATGACCAGGAGTGCCATGAAGGACAAGGACATGAAAGGCGCAGAAAGTCTTGACCCCAAAGATTTTGCTGCCTTGTCGATCGCTGTATAGGCTGCTGCTACTGCATATCCGTCGTCTCTACTCATCAGTCCGCCAATCGGAAGTGGCAGGCATTGTTCAACATCAGGCCCAACACAACTCACGCCACCCTGGGCTTCTATGACAAGGTTGATGGCCCTGCAAAGGCTTTCATCATCAACGCCAACAGCAACAATATTGTGCGAATCGTGGGCTACGGAAGATGCGATAGCACCACTGGTCAATCCAAAGCGATGAATGAAGGCTTTGGCGATGGGAGCCTTGTGGTATCGGTTGACAACAACAATCTTGAGCACATCATGCTCAAGATCACTGCACCATTCAGCATCAACCAATTTCGGCTGGAGTGCCAGCTTTTCCGTAATCAGCTGTCCATCCAGGCAACCAATAACAGGAAGTCCATACTTGCCCTCTCCTTCCATCCTCAATTCCTCCGCACTGATTTTTCCAATGCCAAACCTGTTGATGTTTGCTGACGGTGGATTGCCGGCTTTTTTTGCTGTAGCCTCTGGGCTGGAATCAGGAATCAACGAGAAGCCATTTTCAGCCACTTTAACTCCATCGATATAGGTTTCCAAAACCCTGAAATCAGAAAGGTTTTCCAACAAAATAAAATCAGCCGGATCTCCCACCTTCAGCAAACCCACATCGAGTCCATAATGCTCAACAGGATTGATGCAGGCAGCTTGCAAGACATCGAAAAGATCGTAGCCGGCCTTTATCGCCCTGGCACAAAGCTGGTTGATGTGCCCGTCCACCAGGCTGTCCGGATGTTTATCATCTGAGCAGAACATGATCATTTCCGGATGGGTTTCCATCAACGGAATCAGTGCTTCAAAGTTTTTTGCGGCACTGCCCTCTCGAATGATGATTTTCATGCCGAGGTCGAGTTTCTCCCTCGCTTCCTCTATGGTAAATACCTCTTGAAACATAAGTCCTTAGACCTTCACCCCTGAGGCCGGGTGCATGGCCATCAACAGGCTTTCCCAGGGCCTGGGCTGCAGCAATTTTTTCAAGCACTTCAGGATCACCGGCAATAGCGCCCGGAAAGTTCATCATCTCGGTGAGGTATTTTACATCACTCATTTCCAGCAATGCCTGTACACTGGCTGCATCCAGTACATCCCCTGCTGTTTCAAATACAGTGGCAGGAACACAACTGGGCGCGCCAAAATTGAATTTGAAAGGAACGGTCTTCCCATTGTCAATCATGAACTTCACACCTTCCATCCCACAAACATTGGCAATCTCATGAGGGTCACTGACCGTTGCTACGGTGCCATGAACCACAGCCAGCCGCGCAAAAGCCGCCGGTATCAGCATCGAACTTTCGATGTGTACATGGGCATCAATAAAACCCGGACTGATGAAGGGCATGGAGAGATCCGGGGAAATTCCAGCCAGCGTTTCGATCGAGCATATTCTCCCGCCCCGTACTTCAATTGATGCGGGTGTCATGCTTCTTGATTGGCAATCTACCAGATTGCCCTTGACAGTGAAATTGTTCATGGAAATGAAAAATACGAAGGATTTGGGTTGTTTGTACGCATGGATTTACCGCTGGTGTAGAAAAATCAACATTTAACACAGAAGTTTTTTGCTGAAAAGCAATGCGAACTATCTTGCAGACAAATACACAACCATGAAACTGATCAAATACCTATCATTCGCAGTAGCTGGCTTATTCTTGTCTGCAATGTCCTTTGCACAAACAGCTGACGAGATTGTTGCCAAACACATCAGCGCCATTGGCGGAGCTGAGAACTGGAAAAAAGTAAACAGCATGAGGCAGGAAGCCACCCTGAGTGTTCAGGGAATGGATATTCCTCTTGTCATTTCTGCAGTCCACAACAAGGCCACCAAGCAGGAATATACGGTAATGGGCATGACAGGATACTCCATCATCACTGCAGAAGGTGGATGGAATTTCAATCCAATGCAAGGCCAAACCAAGCCTGAACCTATTACACAGGATGAATTGAAATATGGCAAAGACCAGCTGGATCTTCAGGGCGAATTTGTTGACTACAAAGCGAAAGGCCATACCATCCAGCTGATGGATAAAGAAGATGTAGAAGGTGTTGAATGTTTAAAGATTAAACTGACCAGGAAAAGTGGCAATGAGGCCGTTTTCTTCTTTGACCCCAAAACATATTATGTCGTGCGCACCAGTTCAAAAATGTCTGCCAACGGTCAGGAAGTTGAATCAGTGGTGAACATGAGCAACTACCAGAAATTACCCGAAGGAATTGTTGTTCCCCATACCATTGAAAGCAGCGCTATCCCTGCACCCATCACATTGAACAAGGTCATCATCAACGGAAACATTGACGAGGCTGTTTTCAAAGTGGTGTCAAAATAATTATTTTTTCAAATACCCAAACCCGGTCCTAAGCCGGGTTTTTTTTATTAAATCTAGACCATGAACATTTCATTTAAATTCATAGGAATCGCTGCTTTTTGCACCGCGATGTTTTCCTTCGCATCTGCACAAACAGAAGTGAATTCAAGCAGCTTTGGTACACTCGAGGCAAGGGTGCTTGGCCCCGGAACCATGAGCGGCAGAATCTCTGCCATTGAGGGCGTTGACGCAGAAAATGGCAAAACCCTCTACATTGGCACAGCCGGAGGAGGTATTTGGAAAACAACCAATGCCGGGGCTTCCTTCAAACCCATTTTTGACAAGTATTGCCAGAGCATCGGCGCCATCGCCATCGACCAGAAAAATCCAAAAGTCGTATATGCCGGAACAGGAGAGAGCAACATGCGCAACTCGGTTTCTATCGGCAATGGTTTCTACAAATCCACCGATGCAGGAAGCAACTGGAGCAAGACGGGTGCACTTGATTCAACCGAGCATATCGCAAAAATTGCCATAGACCCCTCGAATTCCAATACCATTTATGTTGCTGCACCTGGTCCGCTTTGGAGCGACAGCAAACACCGCGGCCTCTACAAATCAGTTGATGCAGGAAAAACATTTGAAAAAATTCTCTTCATCTCTGATAAGGCGGGCTGTGCAGATATTTCCATCGACCCCAGCAATCCCAATACGCTTTATGCCACCACTTGGGAGTTCAGGAGAACCCCTTATTCTTTTTCATCAGGTGGGGAAGGAAGTGGCATCTGGAAAAGCATGGATGCCGGAAAAACCTGGAAACAACTTGAAAACGGACTGCCTGCAAAACCCATTGGTAGGACTGCCCTGGCCATTTCACCTTCTTCGCCCAACAACCTGCTGGCGATAGTTGAAGCAAAACAAACAGGATTGTACATTTCAGCAGATGGTGGTGCAAGTTGGAAGCAGCAAAGTGCATCACTCAATGTAGTCTCAAGGCCTTTTTACTTCAGCACACTGGTGATTGATCCCAAAGATTCAAAAAGGGTTTACCGTCCTGCTTATTCGTTTTCCTATTCAAGTGATGGCGGCTATTCTTTTGCAGAAGCCAGTGGTGAGGGAGGCTGGGTGCACAGCGACCACCATGCACTCTGGATCAATCCTTCCAATACCAATCAACTCTATCTTGGAACGGATGGTGGCGTATACATGAGCCTTGACAGGGGTGCCACCTGGACCTTTATCCAAAACTTGCCCGTCGGACAGTTTTACCATGTAGACCATGACATGGGCAAGCCCTACAGAGTTTTTGGTGGCTTACAAGACAATGGAAGCTGGGTTGCGCCTTCTTCGACAGCAGGAGGGGTGGCCAATGGCGATTGGAAACCGAGCTATGGTGGTGATGGGTTCTGGGTGGTTCCAGATCCAACTGATCAAAACATGGCCTATGCAGAATCCCAGGGTGGTGATGTAAACAGGATTGACCTCAGAACAGTAAAATCAGTGAGCATCCGCCCGCTGCAAACCAGTGCTGAAGAAAAGCTCCGGTGGAACTGGAATACCCCAATTGTTACAGGGAAAGCCAATCCCAAGAACCTCTATACTGCTGCACAATACCTCTACCGCTCTGCTGATCAGGGAAGGAATTGGCAACGCATCTCACCAGACCTGACAACCAATGACAAGAAAAAGCAGGAACAGGAAAACAATGGCGGGCTGAGCGCAGACAATACATCCGCAGAAAACCATACCACCATTTTCACCATTGCAGAATCTCCTTTGGATGAAAAAACAATCTGGGTGGGAACCGATGATGGAAACCTTCAACTGACACACGATGGAGGCACCAGCTGGATCAATACCTCCGTCAACATCAATGGCACTGGTATCCCTGCACAAACATGGGTCAGCAGCATTGAACCTTCTCATGTCAACAAAGAGATTGTCTATGCAACATTTGACAACCACATGTATGGCGACCACAATACCTATGCCGCGAAATCCACCGATGGAGGCAAAACCTGGAAAGCTTTTTCCAGCAATGAATTCAGCGGCTTTGCCCACAAAATCATCGAAGACCCCGTCAATCCCAACCTCTTGTTTCTTGGAACAGAAATGGGATTGTTTGCCAGCCTGAATGCAGGTAAAGACTGGTTCAGGATGAAGAATAACATCCCCTGGTATGCATTGGTGCGCGACATAAAAATCCATCCCACCACCAATGACCTGATCATCGCTACCCATGGACGAGGCATCTTGGTTGTGGATGATATTTCTGCGATGAGGGGCCTCACCAATGACATCATTGCGAAAGATGTTCATCTTTTTGAAACGGGTGACATCACCCTTTCTACAGGAAATTTCGGCAATGGAGGTTTCCCCAGCACCGGAGGCTGGGTGTCACCAAATGCACCTTCCATCAAACCCTTCCAGTATTATTTCAAAGACAGGATCAATTCCGGCACCATCAAACTTGAGATACATGATGAAGAAGGAAAACTGGTACAATCTATCCCGGCAACCAACAGGAAAGGAATCAACCGCGTTACCTGGGGGCAACGAATTGCACCACCCAAAACAGCTACAGGAGCCACCAAGCCAGACAATGGCGGAGCTATCGCGCCACAGGTACTGCCAGGCAATTATACAGTGACATTGAAAGTTGGAAAGGACGAATACAAACAGGCTTTTCGCTTGGTACATGAAGAAAGTTCAAGCTTTAGCCTAACAGAAAGAAAGGCCCAGTATGCCGCTGCCATGAAATTGTACAACCTTCATACAACCCTGGCCTCCATTGTTTCGGGTATTGCAGACAAGCAAAAAACCTACAAAGACGCTGTTGCGAAACTGAAAAACAAAAAATCAATCACCCTTGGAAATGACTACCTGACTGCATTGGAGACACTGAGGGCCACCCTGATTCCTACCAAGCAAACCTCCATGTTTGCTGATGAAACAAGGCTGAGGGAAGACATCACCCAGGTATACCAGGCGATCTGCTTCAATGAGGCCGGACCCAGCAACCTACAACTGGAAAGCATCAAGACACTCTCATCCAGGGTAGAAGCGGCTGAAAAAAAGGCAATGGAAATCAATGCCCAATATGAGATCAACGTCAAAAAAGCGATAGAAAAAGAAAAAACAAAACAATAACCGCGGGTATCGCTGGGGTAAGAACAATGACTGTTTTTACCCCAGCCACTCAGGTGGCCAAGGCATAGACTTAGTAAATTATCCTGTTCTTCTTAAATGAAAATTGGTTAGAGTTTAACCACTTCTCCTGTTCGCACACTTTCATCGCAGGCAAAAGCAATGCGCAGGCTGTTTACGGCATCTTCAACATGGTCTGTCAGGTCAATGTCTTCTTGAATGGCCTTGAGAAAATAAGCCTGCTCGCGATTGCAGAGCTCCTGGTGGTCAGGCTCGTCTGTAAGGTCTATCCAATCATCCTGTTTTGTAAAAGCATTGTTGGCATCAATGGAAGCATGGTGCCAACGCAATGATTCTGTTTTGGTATGGGCCTCTACCGAATCTGATTTGCCGGCAGCCCCAGCATCTTTGGCTACAATGGAAACAGATCCTTCAGGTCCAATCACATCCTTGACAAAAAATGCAGTTTCACTGATCATCGGCCCCCAGCCAGCTTCATACCAACCAACTGAACCATCCTCAAACCTGATCTGCAACTGTCCATAATTGTAATTTCCTTCAGGAATATCGTTGGTCAGTCTTGCACCAATCGCAGAAACCTGAACAGGCCTGGACCTTACCATCTGGCACATGACGTCAATATAATGCACACCACAGTCTACAATCGGGCTGAGGCTTTTCATGAGGTTCCTGTGCACGTCCCACATATAGCCATGGCTCTGCTGGTTCAGGTTCATCCGCATCACCAGGGGTTTGCCGAGCTGATGCGCAATTTCAATGAATT
>JBIJAE010000045.1:0-8700 GCA_044345895.1 Chitinophagaceae bacterium | reverse complement strand
AACTGATGCAGATCCCGCAACACCACCCACGTGGAAGGTACGGAGAGTAAGCTGTGTACCTGGTTCACCGATAGATTGTGCAGCGATGATACCAACTGCGTCACCACGCTGGGCAATATTTCCTGTAGCAAGGTTCAAACCATAGCAATTCACACAGCATCCGCGCTTGCTCTCACAAGTGAGTACTGAACGTATTTCAATGGTCTCAATGCCGGAATCTTCAATTTTCTTGGCAGTGTCTTCGTCAATCTTCTGACCAGCACCAATCAGGAGCTCGTCAGATTGAGGATCGTATACATTGTGGAGTGAAGTCCTTCCGAGGATCCTGTCATACAATGGTTCAACGATGTCCTCATTGTCTTTCAAAGCACTGGTGGCAATACCCCTCAGTGTTCCGCAATCCTCTTCTGTGATGATTACGTCTTGTGCAACGTCTACCAGACGACGGGTCAGGTAACCGGCATCAGCCGTCTTAAGGGCCGTATCCGCAAGACCCTTACGGGCACCATGCGTAGAGATGAAGTATTCCAATACGCTCAGACCGTCTTTGAAGTTGGAGAGGATCGGGTTTTCGATGATCTCAGAACCTGAAGAACCACTCTTGCGTGGCTTGGCCATGAGTCCGCGAATACCGGCAAGCTGCTTAACCTGCTGCTTGCTACCCCTTGCTCCAGAGTCAAGCATCATGTAAACAGAATTGAAGCCCTGCTTATCAGTTGCCATCGCACGGATGAGAGTTTCTGTAACTTTTGTATCGACCCTTGACCAAATGTCAATGATCTGGTTGTAACGTTCGTTGTTGGTGATCAATCCCATGTTGTAATTGTCCCATACTTCCTGAACTTCTCCAGAAGCCTGGTCAATCATGGCGTCTTTAGGAACATCCAATACGAGGTCTTGGATATTGAAAGACAATCCACCCCTGAAGGCCATGCGGAAACCGAGTTCTTTGATGGCATCGAGGAATTTGGCAGTTGTTGGCACATTGGTGATCTTGATGATGTTACCAATGATTTCGCGAAGGCTCTTTTTGGTGAGCAATGCATTCACGAAACCAACTTCACTTGGAACTGATTGATTGAACAACACACGACCTACGGTAGTTTCAAGGAGTTTGAATTCCAGGATCCCCGCTTCATTCCTTACATTGGTTTTCACCTTGATGTAAGCATGGAGGTCAACTTTGCCTTCGTTGTAGGCAATGATCACTTCTTCAGCACTGTAGAAGCGCATTCCCTCTCCTTTCACAACATCAACATCGGTATTGCGCTTGCCTTTGGTGATATAATACAGTCCAAGTACCATGTCCTGAGAAGGAAGGGTGATCGGTGTACCATTTTGTGGGTTGAGGATATTGTGTGAAGCCAGCATCAACAGCTGTGCTTCCAAAACGGCAGCATGGCTCAGTGGTACGTGTACCGCCATCTGGTCACCGTCAAAGTCGGCGTTGAAAGAGGAACAAACCAGCGGATGAAGCTGGATGGCCTTACCCTCTACCAATTTGGGCTGGAAGGCCTGGATTGACAAACGGTGCAGTGTTGGGGCACGGTTCAGCATGATCGGATGGCCTTTCAATATGTTTTCGAGGATATCCCAAACGATCGCTTCCTTCCGGTCAACCAGCTTGCGGGCTGATTTTACGGTCTTTACAATACCCCTTTCAATAAGCTTTCTAATAATAAATGGCTTGAACAACTCCGCTGCCATGTCTTTGGGAAGACCGCATTCATGGAGTTTCAACTCAGGTCCTACAACGATAACCGAACGACCAGAATAGTCAACACGCTTACCAAGGAGGTTCTGACGGAAACGACCCTGCTTTCCTTTCAATACATCACTGAGAGACTTCAATGCACGTCCGCCTTCTGCCTTAACAGCATTTGACTTACGGCTGTTGTCAAACAAAGAGTCAATTGCCTCTTGCAACATCCTCTTTTCGTTCCTCAAGATTACCTCAGGCGCCTTGATCTCGAGCAAACGCTTGAGACGGTTGTTCCTGATGATTACCCTGCGGTAAAGATCATTCAGGTCAGATGAAGCAAAACGGCCACCATCCAAAGGAACCAGCGGTCTGAGTTCTGGCGGGATAACAGGAATATATTGCATAACCATCCACTCAGGACGGTTTACGATTCTTGAATTGGCATCACGGAACGACTCAACAACACTCAAACGCTTCAACGCATCAGCCTTACGCTGCTGGGAAGTTTCAGTGGCTGCAGAATTCCTGAGCGTATAGCTCAATGAATCAAGGTCAATTCTCATGAGCAGGTCATGCACGGCCTCAGCACCCATTTTGGCAATGAACTTGTTGGGATCTTCGTCTGGAAGGTATTGGTTTTCTTTTGGCAGGGTATCCAACAGGTCGAGGTATTCCTCTTCTGTGAGCAGGTCTCCCTGCTTTTTGCCCTTGTCTTCCATGATACCTGGTTGTATCACTACAAAACGCTCGTAATAAATGATGCTCTCGAGCTTCTTGGAGCTGATGCCCAGCAAGTAGCCAATTTTGTTTGGAAGACTCTTGAAGTACCAGATATGAACTACAGGAACAACAAGCTTGATGTGTCCCATGCGTTCCCGGCGCACCTTCTTTTCGGTTACCTCTACACCACAACGGTCACAAACAATACCCTTGTAACGGATCCGCTTGTACTTTCCACAAGCACACTCGTAGTCTTTAACTGGACCAAAAATCTTTTCACAGAACAAACCATCGCGCTCAGGCTTATAGGTTCTGTAGTTGATGGTCTCTGGTTTCAACACTTCACCAAAAGACCTGTCCAGAATAGAATCCGGGGACGCAATGCTAATGGTGATCTTTGAAAAAGAAGATTTTGGGCGATTGTCTCTTTTGATAGCCATAATAAGATATCTGTTTTACAATGTTCTAGTACCACTATAGCTTCTCTGTCCGGCTGTTAACAGCCAGTCAAATATTATTGAAAATCAATAATTTATGAACAAACAGGTTAGAAAAAAATAGGGGCATGCCAAATTTAAGGATGGCAAAAGTACTCAAAACAGCCGAAATAACAATAATTTTCTTTTGAAAAAAGCTGTTTTTTAACTGTTTGCCAAGGAGGCTGCCCTAACCCTGAAATGCGAGGAGATCACCTCCTGTACAGGCACGTTCTTGATTTTGCTTTCCAGCCAGGAAAGGATATCAAGGTACATGAAAGACCGGCTTTCCATGGGATTAGCCTCCATCCGCTTCAGTTTCTCAAAAAGTGCCAGAAACCCTTGTTTCAATGCGGTCTTGTTGAGGGCAAATGCGCTGCGCAGAAACGCAAAAATTTCATTTTCCACCACACTGAGGTTTTTCATTTTGGACATGAACCGGTAAACCGACCTGACCTGACTCTCCAAGATGACATCATTTCCCAGCTCATAATGGGCAATCAGGTGAAGCAATCTCGCATAACACTGTAAATCTGTGCGCAAATCAGCTTTCCAGTGGATGATCTTGTTCAGGTAAACAATGGTATTGTCATAATCCCCACATCCGAAATAGAGGCAAGCAAATTTGTAATAAAAAATGAAGGTGCGGTGCCTGTCAAGCTGCATTTCAAATTCTACCAGCTTTTCCTCAATTGCTGGCACCAGGTTCAGCCCTTCAGAGAAACTGCCATCCAAAAAATGCATGTTGATCTTGGCCAGATAGAGATATACAAATCCCTGAACCCGGGTATTGATGCTGGCCTGGCCGTCCTTTGATGCATAAAAATCTTCAAAACGCTTGATGTCCTGGTCAAACTTTCTGTCATTGCGCAACATGAAATGGGCATTGAGCAGGTTGTGCATCCCCTTGATGAAATGTTGTGGCTCAACCTTCATCATATGGGGTTCCTTCTCAAATAGATCAACCCAGCGCTGGCAGTTTTTATAGTATGTCAGAAAATCCTGGAGAATAAAGCCAAACCAGGCATGGCTTTGAAAAAAATAGAGCTTCTCATAAAATCCAAGGTACTCCCCTGCTTTCTCAGGCATTCTTTCTTGAAAAAACAGCCTGATGGCTGCTTCATCTTTTTCATCGCGGATATGGCCATTCTTGATGTACCAACCATAAAGCTGTAATGCCAAGCTGCTGAGCTTGCCAACCATGGCCAATCGATCGTTCAACTCTTCCACTTCCTGGGTCAGGAGCTCGGCCCTGTCTTCAAAACTTCGGGTAATGTGGAGGGTTTCAATCTTTTTTTCAAAAAACAGTGCCTGCAACCAGAAAGTCATCTGGTTGTATTGCTTTGCCAGGTCCTTGGTTTTTTGCAGCATTTTAAGGCTCTGGTGGTACAGGCCCTTGTTGTAAAGCATCCTGGCATAGTCAAGCTGTTCATGCAGCTGAATATCAATAGACTGTTCATTCCTGATCAGGCGGAGGCTGGCAAGTATTTGTTTGTAAAGGTGGGCCTTGAGGTTGGACAGCTGCTGTTTTTGTATGGTAGGATTCCGTTTGAGCACCAACTCCTCATCATATATATCTGCCTTATCAATGGCATCAAAAAGCGTGATGATTTTCAGGTCATCCGTTGCGGCATTCCTCCCCACGTACAACTTGAAATTGCGCTTTTCTCCTTTTTCAAGGGTCTTGATGAGCAAAAAGAGTTCGTCGGCAGACCGGTTAGGCATCGTAATTGTCTTTCGGTGAAATCGTTGCCAGATATGCATTTCGGCAAAATCCATGGCGTTTACACAGCGTAAATTACGATGCATTTTGGGTAAAAAAGAAAAAATCAATGCCTTAACTTGGTACTTAGGCCAAATAAACTTCCTCGAAATGGAGTGAAATGGCAAAAAGAACAACATGACAGATCAAAAAATTTTCATCTTCGATACCACATTGCGCGATGGCGAACAGGTGCCAGGTTGCAAACTCAATACAAAGGAAAAAATTGAATTGGCGCTTGCCTTGGAAGCCCTGGGTGTAGACATCATTGAAGCAGGTTTCCCCATTTCAAGCCCAGGTGATTTTGAGTCAGTGTCAGAAATTTCCAAAATCATCACAACAGCCACGGTCTGTGGCCTTTCCCGCGCTGTGGAAAAGGACATTGAAGTAGCAGGACTGGCCCTGAAGCATGCCAAAAGGGGAAGAATCCATACAGGCATTGGCACGTCTGACTCTCATATCAAAAGCAAATTCAACAGCAACAGGGATGAAATCCTGGTCAGGGCTGTTCAGGCCGTAAAATGGGCCAGGAATTTTACCGACGATGTTGAGTTTTATGCAGAAGATGCAGGCCGCACAGACAATGTTTACCTTGCAAGGGTTGTAGAAGCGGTAATAGCCGCAGGAGCAACGACAGTGAACATCCCCGATACTACAGGTTACTGCCTGCCAACCCAATATGGCGAAAAAATAGCCTTCTTAAAGAACAATGTATCCAATGTAGACAAGGCTGTCCTCTCCTGCCATTGCCACAATGACCTGGGCCTAGCCACTGCCAACTCTATTGCCGGAGCCATGAATGGCGCCAGACAAATTGAGTGTACCATCAATGGATTGGGTGAACGTGCCGGGAACACTGCATTGGAAGAAGTAGTGATGGTGTTGAAACAACACGCTCATTTGGGGCTCTACACCAATATTGATGCAACACAACTCAATCCGCTGAGTCGATTGGTTTCAGATACCATGCGCATGCCAGTTCAACCCAACAAGGCAATTGTTGGAGCGAATGCTTTTTCCCATTCTTCAGGCATACACCAGGATGGCTTTCTGAAGGATTCACAAACCTATGAGATCATCAGGCCAGAGGAAGTGGGTGCGGAAACTTCAAAAATCGTGTTGACTGCGAGGAGCGGAAGATCAGCGCTGGCCTATCGCTTTAAGAATCTGGGACATGAATTCAACAGGAACGATATCGACTTTTTGTATGATCAGTTTCTGCAATTGGCAGACACCATCAAAGAGGTACAGGATGCTAACCTCAATTCCCTGGCAAGACAATACCTTGAAAAAAAATAATTAAAGTGGGCACCAGTAAACATATTGTAATCATAGCAGGAGATGGCATCGGAACAGAGGTGACGAACCAGGCCATTCGTGCACTTGACGCAATTGGAAAAAAGTTTGGACACCAATTCTCCTACAGCTTTGCATTGATGGGGGCAGATGCCATAGATAAGACAGGAGATCCACTTCCCCAGGAGACCATCGATCTTTGTAAGCAAGCAGATGCCATCCTGCTGGGAGCCGTAGGCCATCCCAAATACGATCTTGACCCTTCTGCGAAAGTCAGGCCAGAACAGGGTTTGCTCAGGATCAGAAAAGAGCTTGGTCTTTTTGCCAACATCAGGCCTGTATCAACCTACCCTTCGCTATACCATTTGTCTCCGGTTAAATCGAGCCTGCTGGAACATGTAGACATTGTCATTTACCGAGAATTGACCGGTGGCATTTATTTTGGGAAAAAGGAGTTGAATGAAGCGGGAACTGAGGCCTCCGATCTTTGCATTTACAACAAGGATGAAATCACGAGGATAGCCCATCTTGCCTTCAGCCATGCACAACAGAGAAGGCGCAAATTAACCCTGGTAGACAAATCCAACGTATTGGAAACGTCGAGGCTTTGGCGGAAAACAGTTACCGCCATGGCTGCAGATTATCCTGGCGTTGAATTGAATTGCATGTATGTAGACAATGCAGCCATGCAGCTGATCATCAACCCTGCACAATTTGACGTGGTCCTCACTGAAAATATGTTTGGCGACATCTTGAGCGATGAAGCCAGTGTATTGGCCGGGTCGCTTGGCATGTTGCCCTCTGCATCAATTGGTACCGGAACTGCTTTGTTTGAACCAGTCCACGGTTCCTATCCACAAGCAGCAGGAAAAGATATTGCCAATCCTGTTGGCGCCATTCTCTCCGCGGCCATGCTGTTGGAGCATCTGGGCTTAATAGAAGAGGCCAATACCATTAGGCATGCAGTTGAGTGGACAACACAAAATGGATTTGTCACCAAAGACATTGATCCCATGAATTTTTATTTCACTTCAACCATCGGAGAATTGGTGAGCGATTGCATCATGAACAAAACGGATGAGGCCATCCACAAAGCCAATATTCTCATCAGAAAATCAACAATCATTTAATTCAAAAAACATACCATGAGCGAATTGAACAAGTACAGCAAAACCATTACGCAGGACCCTACACAACCTGCAGCACAAGCAATGCTGTATGGCATCGGCTTAACAGATGATGATTTGAAAAAGCCACAGGTTGGAATATGCAGCATGGGTTATGATGGGAATACCTGTAACATGCACTTAAACGACCTCTCAAAAATTGTAAAGGAAAGTGTTTGGTCAAATGACATGGTGGGTTTAATATTTAACACCATTGGCGTAAGTGACGGAATAAGCAATGGAACAGACGGAATGAGGTATTCACTGGTGAGCCGTGATTTGATTGCAGACAGTATTGAAGCAGTTTGTGGCGCGCATTACTATGATGGCATCATTGCGGTACCGGGTTGCGATAAAAATATGCCAGGTTCTATCATTGCAATGGGACGATTGAATCGACCGTCAATCATGATCTATGGCGGCACCATCGCACCAGGTCATTACAAAGGAGAAGAACTCAACATTGTATCAGCATTTGAAGCACTGGGTAAAAAAATTGCAGGCAACCTGGATGAGGCAGATTTCAAAGGCATCATCATGAATGCTTGCCCAGGAGCAGGTGCTTGTGGTGGAATGTACACCGCCAACACGATGTCAAGCGCAATCGAAGCATTGGGGATGAGCTTGCCCTACTCTTCATCCAATCCAGCGTTGAGTGATGATAAAAAACAGGAATGCAAGCGCGCTGGGGAAGCCATTAAAATTCTGCTGGAAAAAGATATCAAGCCTTCAGACATCATGACGTATAAGGCATTTGAAAATGCAGTGACATTGATCATGAGCTTGGGTGGATCAACCAATGCTGTACTGCATTTGATTGCTATGGCATGGAGTATTGATATACCATGGACTCAAGATGACATTCAGCGCATCAGTGACAAAGTACCTGTAATTGCTGACTTAAAACCCAGCGGTAAATATTTAATGGAAGATGTACACAAGATAGGCGGTATACCAGCTGTTATGAAGTACCTCTTAAAACATGGATTCATCCATGGTGATTGTTTAACAGTAACAGGAAAAACTGTGGCAGAAAATTTAGCTGATGTTCCCGACCTTGAATTTGAAAACCAGAAAGTCATTCACCCGTTGGAACAACCCATCAAAGCAACAGGTCATCTACAGATTTTATATGGCAACCTTGCGGAAAAAGGTAGTGTTGCAAAAATTAGTGGTAAAGAAGGTGAGTTTTTTGAAGGCCCTGCGCGTGTCTTTGATGGAGAGCAAGAATTAATTGCAGGCATTCAAAACGGCAGAGTAAAGGCTGGAGATGTTGTGGTGATAAGATATGTTGGGCCACGCGGCGGTCCGGGCATGCCTGAAATGCTGAAGCCAACATCTGCAATTATTGGTGCGGGTTTGGGGAAATCTGTTGCGTTGATCACTGATGGACGTTTCAGCGGCGGCACACATGGATTTGTGGTAGGACATATCACCCCTGAAGCCTATGATGGTGGCTTGATTGCAATGGTAAAGGATGATGATGTAATTGAATTAAATGTTATGAAAAGAACCATGACACTTAAAGTTACTGAAGAAGAAATTGCAAAAAGAAGAGCAGCATGGAAGAAACCAGCA
>JBIJAE010000134.1:0-5056 GCA_044345895.1 Chitinophagaceae bacterium | reverse complement strand
GAGGGTCAAAAAATCATCAGCGAAAAAGTAAAGGCAGAAATGCACCAGGCTGTGGTTGAAGTGGGCACTGATGTTTGCGACAACATCGAAGATGCCAGGCATGACATCTACAACCTCAGAAAAACCATCCATGGTATCGCTGACTCGCTGGGCTTTAGTGTTGGTGCTGCAGGAACACATCCATTCAGCACCTGGCGCCAACAGTTGATTACAGACCATATCCGTTACCAGGAAATTGTCAATGAGATGCAGGATGCTGCAAGGTCGAACCTTATCTTTGGACTGCATGTGCATGTTGGCATGCCCTCCAAGGAAATGGCCATTCACATTGCCAATTCTGCCAGGTATTTTCTTCCCCATGTGTTTGCACTGAGTGCCAACTCCCCTTTCTGGGAAGGAAGGGTAACCGGATTCAAATCATACAGGACCAAGGTATTTGATAAGTTTCCCCGCACCGGCATTCCGGATTATTTTGACAGTTACAGCGCATACGAGAATTATGTGAACCTGCTCATCAAAACCAACTGCATCGACAACGCCAAGAAAATATGGTGGGATCTTCGTGTGCATCCGTTTTATGGAACAGTTGAATTCAGGGTATGTGATGTTCCACTTACTGTTGATGAAACCGTGGGCTTTGCAGCATTGTTCCAGTGCATTTGTGCCAAGCTGTTCAAGCTCAGGGCAGCCAACCTGAATTTCATGATCTATCCCAGGGCACTGGTGAATGAAAACAAATGGCGCGCTTCCCGCTATGGCATTGATGACAAGCTCATCGACTTTGGAAAAGAGCAGGAAGTGAATACCAGGGCCTTGATTCTTGAACTCCTTGATTTTATTGATGATGTGGTAGATGATCTGGGCTGTAGAGAAGCACTTAAAAACATCACCACCATTTTAGAAAAAGGAACTGGAGCAGACAGGCAGCTTGAAGTCTACGAACAAACCAAGAGTTTTGAGGCAGTAGCCGCCTATATCGAATCCAAGTTTCTTGGCAGCCTTTGATGTACCTTTGCAGTCGAAATGAAGAAGATCAGGATTGCCATACTGGACCTCTATGATGGTCAACAAAACGAGGGAATGAGGTGCATCAGGGAAATGTTGGTGCGCATAAATACAGACCACCAGCAGATGCTTGAATGGGAGGAATTTGAGGTGCGGAACAAGCAGGAACTGCCCTCGATGGAATTTGACATCTATGTCTCCACCGGTGGGCCCGGAAGCCCCTTAGAAAGTGAAGGAATGCCATGGGACGATGCCTATTTCAAATGGCTCTCAGATTTGGTTGTCTGGAACAATACGACCAGCAACATCAACAAAAAATATGCTTTTTTCATTTGCCACTCTTACCAGCTGGCCTGTCGTTATTTTGGTTTGGGCCATGTAACCAAACGAAAGTCTACCGCATTTGGCGTCTTCCCCATGCACAGGATAGCCGCTGGCCTGGACGAACCTGTTTTCAATGGGCTCAACGATCCTTTCTATGGGGTTGACAGCCGCGATTTCCAGGTCATCCAGCCCCAGTTGGACCGGATAGAGGAAATGGGTGCAGCAATTTTATGCATTGAGAAAGAAAGGCCCCACATAGACCTCGAAAGGGCCATCATGGCCATCCGGTTCAATGCCTACATGGTGGGAACACAGTTTCATCCTGAAGCCGATGCCCAGGGAATGAGCATGTACCTGAAGCGGGACGACAAAAAGAAAACAGTGATCGAAAACCATGGACAGGAAAAATGGGAGTCCATGATTGAGCAACTCAATGATCCTGAAAAAATAAGCATGACCAACAGCCATGTCTTGCCCAATTTTATTGTGCAGTCTATTGCCAACATCAACAATCCATATAGTCTTTCGTAAATTACAGGAGATGATCCAATCGATCAGGGAACAATTCAACGCATCATTCAGCCAGGAGAAATACGAAAATTTTCTCCAGGACCTGAACAGTGCACACCCTGATGCCATTGATTTTCGGATAGCAGAGACCCCTGTTTTCATTGACCGAAAGCTTGGGCAGGAGATGATCCAGACCTGTGAATCGATCATCGATTTCATTGTCCATCCTGATTTCAATTCTCTTACCGAAAGGGCTATCCCTCCCGATGAGATGGTTCAGGGCCAAAACAAAATATGCCATTTCATTGCATTCGATTTTGGCATCTGCGAAAACGAAACGGGTGGTTTTTTTCCAGCACTGATCGAGATGCAGGGCTTCCCCACCCTTTTTGGCATGCAGGCCTATTATCCGGAAGTGCTGGAAAGACATTTCAAAATCCCTGATGGATTTTCCCACTACTTCAATGGGCTGAACAAATCAAGTTATCTGGCGCTGATAAAACGGGTAATCCTTGGAGAGCACAAGCCAGAAGATGTGATTCTGTTGGAAATAAAACCCCATCAACAAAAAACAAGGATTGATTTTTATTGCACAGAAGACTACCTGGGGATTGCACCAGTTTGCATCACTGCATTGACAAAAGAAGGAAAGTCGCTCTACTACAACAAGAATGGTGTAAAAACAAGAATAAAAAGAATCTACAACAGGATCATTGCTGATGAATTGAATGCTGTGAAAGATACCCTGGGCCCAATTGTAGACCTCAGGGAAGACCTTGATGTGGAATGGGTGCCGCACCCCAACTGGTTTTACAGGATTTCAAAATTCACACTGCCTTTTCTTCATCACCCCTTCATACCCCAAACTTTTTTCCTCAATGAGGTGAAAAGCATTCCGCAAGACCTTCACAATTATGTGTTGAAACCCTTGTTCTCATTTGCCGGCCAAGGCGTGGTCATTGATGTAACCAAAGCTGATATTGAAGCCATCCAAGCACCTGAACACTGGATTCTGCAACGCAAGGTAAAATACGCTTCCTGCATCCAAACGCCGAATGAACCTGCAAAAGCAGAAGTCAGGCTGATGTATGTATGGGAAGAAGGAAAAGAAAGACCCATCCTGGCCACCAACCTGGCAAGACTCAGCAAAGGGAAAATGATTGGCGTACGGTACAACAAGGACAAAGACTGGGTTGGAGGTTCTGTAGCCTATTTTGAACAATAAACAGCATCACATGCCACATCTCAATGAAGTAAAAAAGAAATTATTGACAGAAGGAATCCTGGGCCAATACGTGCATGGCGAGAGCACCACGTTAGGATGGGTAACCATACAAGCGGGCAGCAAACTTCCTGCACACCATCATCCCCATGAACAAATCACCCTGATGCTGGAAGGGAAAATGGAAATGCAAATCGGAGATGAAGTTTTCATGCTGGAGCCTGGAACAGTGAAAGTGATAGGTTCCAATATCCCCCACTCCGCCATTGCACATACAGATTGTGTATTGATTGACGTTTTCAGTCCGGTAAGGGAAGACTACCGTGATTAAGCTTATTCTTCCCCGCTGTTTTTAAGGATGCCCATCAATTTGTAGGCCTGGTTCAAAACGATGGACCCGGCAGGAAGGCCTTCATTACCACTGATCAATTCAGTTTTTCCATCTTTGGAAAGTCCGGTAACCACTGGTTTCATTTCAACCACATTGTCGGATTTCTTGACGAAAATGTACTGCTTATTACCAAGCCGAACCAAAGCCGCATCAGGAACAGCCTCCACCATTTTGTTTTTTACAGACAACTCCCCTTCCACAAACATACCTGGCAGAAGGTTTTTAGGATGCACCTTGAAATGACAATGTGCGGTGGCCGTTCTGTCATCATCAAGACCCTTGTTAACGAGGATCACTTCGGCAGCATAAGGCTTTCCCGGCTCATCCATAAAATGAATGCTGACCTGGTTTCCTTTCTGCACATAAGGAAGATCCTTTTCAAAAAGGGTGAGTGCCACATGAATGTCTTCAGGATCAATCAACTCAAACATGGTTTCAGTGGGCTGAACAAATTTGCCTGTATTGACATTGACCTTGGAGACATACCCGTTGATGGTTGACTTCACAGATACCTGGCCGGAAATATTGGCTTCATTCAGTGTATTTACATCGATGCCAATCAACTTCAATTTTTCCTGCAAAGACCTGACCGCAACTGCCTGGAGCTTTTGCTCAGCCTGGGCTTGTTGCAGGGCCCTTGATGTTCCTGCACGCGCCTCAACAAGGGCTTTTTGCCTTTCCAGTTCAAGACCTGCCAATTCAAGACGAGCAGTAGCAGAAAGATAGTCCTGTTGCAGTTGAACAATGGACTGGTCTTCCATGACTGCAATCACCTCCCCTTTTGATACGTGCATGCCAGGAATGAGTTTTGTACTTTTCAGGTAGGCTCCCAACGGAAAGTTGACAGAGATGAGGTTCTGTGGAGGAAGGTCTATCTTACCCTGTACTTTTATGATGCTGCTCATGCTGGTTTTGATGGGATCTCCAAATTGAAGACCAAGTACCTTCAATTGATCTTGGGTGAGGTTGATTTCATTGCTTTCTTCAACAGCTGCTTCTACGGCAGGTGCAGTTTTACTTCCTGAACAACTTTGGATGAGCAATAAAACGAGGATGAATAGATACGTTGAATATCTCATGAATTATTTTTTTTCTGTTAGAAATTGAAATGTGGCAGATGCCATCTGCAGTTGATGGATGGATGCTGCATGTGATATCAAATCTTGCAGGTGCTGGGATAGCAATACGGTATAGTCAGCATATGAAATGTCTCCGAGTTCCAGTCTTTTTCTTGCTTGCTGCCATAACTCAATCGATAATTTCAGGCCTGTGGATTGATAATAATCATAAGCCTCCTTCGCGGCCCGAAACTGAGAAATCACATCCGTCAGTTTCCGGTTGAGGTTTTCCTGTTCCTGTTGTTTTTCGAGTGAAGCCATGGTTTCCGCAGCTTTCGCAGCATTGATTCTCGCTTTGGCAGCACCATTAAAAATGGGAATCGATGCACCCAATTGAAAAATGCCAAAGCGGTTGGAGGTCGAATAATATTTTTGCGTAAGACCGTCTGGGGATTGCCAGCCCTGGATGGAAAGATTGCTGTATCCCAGACTGTAATCCGGTGCAAGCCTGTTTTTTTCCAACGCAGTTTCTGCCTGGCTCAACCT
>JBIJAE010000041.1:0-9029 GCA_044345895.1 Chitinophagaceae bacterium | reverse complement strand
CATTGATCGGTATTCAATTGGGAAGGATTGAAAATATTGTGGTCCTTGATGGGCGTGATGCGGTTCTTGGGCTGGTTGTACCGCTCGCCATCAAATACGTGCAGGTCATAGCTGAACAGCGCTGTCAATTCAGCATCCTGCCAGGCAATCTGTGTTTTTGTAGGAATGGGGATGCTGTCACTCGCAAATGCAACATTGGTGAACAAGAGCATGATCAACCCCAATGGGTTCAGTCTTTTTTTTCTCATTAGAAAACAGTTTGAATATTGTTAGCTTCCTCTTGATTTTTGTTTTTCGGTCCTTCCCCAATCAGGCAGGTCAATGTTCAGGTTATCATGGGTTTCTTCCATTTGTTTTTTCAGCAAGGCCCTCATGGCTGCAATTCTTTTTGACTGTGATGCCATTGCTGAAAGATCTTTTGTTTCCCAGGGATCATTCCTGAGGTCAAACAATTGGGTTGTCAATACACCATCAACATTGTAAAGGATCAGTTTGAAACCGTCTTCTGTTTTGATGCTCCTGCTCCAATGCCCATATACATTGTAGATATTTTTTCTGATGCTTTTGGAAGGATCTTTGAGTACAGAAAAAAATGATTTGGCTTCAACTGAGGCAGGTGCCTTGATGCCAAGGTATTCATAAACGGTTGGTGCAATATCACTCAGGTAAGTGAATCCATTTGTCTTTACATTAGAAGGTACTCCTGGTCCTGAAATGATCATCGGCACACGGATGCTGTGTTCATAGAGGTTCTGTTTGCCCAGCAAGCCATGTTGCCCAACGGCCAGTCCATTGTCTCCTGCAAAAACAATCAAGGTATTTTCTCTCAGGCCCGCTTTGTCAAGGGCTTCCATGATCCTGCCCACCTGCGCATCCATCTCACTCACCATACCATAGTAGAGCGCAATGTCTTTTTTTGTTGCTGCAGGATCCCTGGGTGTTGGAAGGAGTAGCTCATCCCTGACCAGCATGTCGCCATTGTCAAACGGATGTTTGGTCATGAAATTGGGTGGAAGGGGAATGGTTGCAGGGTCATAAATTTTTTCGAATGCTGCAGGAGGTGTTCTGGGGTCGTGGGGCGACGTAAAGGCCACATAGCAGAAAAAAGGTTTTTCCTTTGCCGTTTTGCTGGAAAGAAATTGGATGGCATTGTTGGCATAGAGGGTTGTGCTGAACGTATCGCTGTTCCTTTTTCTTGATGCCGGATAACTGCCTGTGCTGTCAAATCTGTACACGGTGGGATGTGCCTGTCCACCATCTTTTTCAAAGTGCATGCCGCCTAAAAAAATATCGCCACCTGTGCTGAACATGCGGTGGTGCGATGCCTTGTCACTGTGCCATTTCCCCGTATGGTAAGTCGTGAAACCCTTGCTGCGCAACACTTCAGGAAGACTCACCCAACTCTCTGCAATGATGCCCCCATCTCCTGGTAGCCTGTTTACATACCTGCCCGTCAACAGCATCACCCTGCTGGGAACACAGACTGCACCCTGGTGTCCGCCCATGACATGGGTCTGGGTAAACAACATACCGGCAGCAGCAAGTTTGTCGAGGTTGGGCGTTTTGACAATTGCATTGCCCATGGCACCGAGTGCATGGTAACTGTGGTCATCAGCATAGATGATGATGATGTTTTTAGCAGTGTTGCCTGATTGGGAAAAACAGTGGCAAGAGAAAAACGAGAGCAGGACGAAAGCAAATGTTTTCATGCAGGTGGTTATTATGGTTTGATGGTATTGTTGCTGATCACGAGCACTTGTGGAAAGCTAACCAATCCCCTTCCTATAAATGTTGACATTTCTTCTACAGTATTAAAATAGGATCCCAGGATGATGTCCTTGTCTCCATCGCGGTCAAGATCAGCAAGCTCCATGGTCAACCATTTTCCGAGAGCAGCTTCTTTGATCATCAATTTGCTGAATTTCATGTCACCCAGGTTTTCGAAATACACGAATCCTTCCATGGTATCAAACGGATTGTCATAAAAACAGATGGCAGCAATATCAAGGTCTCCATCCCCATCAAAATCATGTGCCATTGCTTTGTTTGCGCCGAATACGGTATTGAAGAAAGCTTCCTTGAAATTGTTTTTTCTGTCATTCAAGAATATTCTGACGCCATGGTAGCTTTTTCTGTTGCCTGAAACATCCCAGTTGTCGCCATTGGTCAAGAGAATATCCCAATAGCCATCCTTGTTGAAATCAGCCAATTCAAAATAGCTCAATCCATATACCGGAGGGAACTGCAATACAATCCTCTCTTCAAAATTGCCATCACCCTTGTTGTAAAAAAGCATGATGCTTTCAGCGGCCTGTGCGCCCATGACAAGCAGGTCTGGCAAATTGTCCTGGTTCATGTCCTGGATGATGACTTTTCTGATGCCAGCCTGGTCTTTCAGGATTTTTTTCTTTTTAGGGTCTGCTCCGTCAAACCAACTCAGCTTTCCGCTATGGTTGCCAGATTCCGCTACCACCAGATCATCTTTACCATCTCCATTGATATCACCTTTGGCAAATTGAAGGGGTCTGGCAAGGGAGGAAATCAATTGTGATGTGGGCTTGTTAAGTACAGCTGAGTCAAGCGGGAAAATGAATCCTCTCTTCTCTTCGGAAGGGGCAATCGATCCGATGGTCAGCAATGATGCCGGTTGGTTTGGCGTAAAATGGATGTCAACCGGAGGATTCACCACCTCCCAATAATCGTCCAGCTGAAACAAGCTGTCCAGTACAAATACTTCATTGTAGGCATTGCCGACATAGAGTTTGGATTCCAGGGAATCGTATTTCAACAGGGTTGTTTTGGTCAGTTTGGGAACATTTGAAGCAGCTTGGTCGCCAAAGGAAAGGGTATTGGCTTGAAACCGCAGGGAATCCTTACTTTCCGGAAGGGTATTTTCAATCATGAGTGGTTGCTCCGGCGCATTGCGCACATAATAATCTACAATCAGCTGCCAATCTTCTTTTGACAATTGGGCTCCATCTGGGTAGATGTTCAACTGTTGCACCTTTGCGGCCTCCTCTGGTGTCATTTTGTCAAGAGGATTTTTCCCAGCCTTCCTGATGCCCAGCCTCCAACCCATGTTGGGCAGTACGGATTCTTTCCAGGTTTTTTTGTCGAGTAGAAAGGGGGAGGGAAACAAGTGGCAGCTTCCGCAGTATTGCCTTGCCAGTTTTTCACCCCTGGTAGGCTCGTGTCTGTTGATGGATATACCGGAAACCAGGGATACAAGCAATCCGGTCAGCAAAAAGAAGGTGAATATGTTGCGGTATGTATGCCTGGTTGTTCCCACTTTTCAAATGTAAGGATAATTGGCAGACCCTTTTGATTCGACTGGATTGCACCTGGCCTGAATGGCAAGTAGGAATAATGCTTTTTTTGTACCTTAAGCTCATGAATAGAGTAATTTTCGTTCGCTTCATCATGACAATGGTTTTTTTCGTTGTTTATGCCACTGCTTTTTCCCAAGAAAAGGTTTACCAAAGAGGACTCCTTGCCATAAAGGAGACACCATTAGCAGAAAGGAAATACGCACCAGCCGGTACACACTATGATTTTGGCAAGACTTATTTTGGTCGGCTGAAACTTGCCACAACCAGCATGAAAAATGGCGACATGATCAAAATTTTCATGGGCGAGAAGCTGGATGCAAGCGGTAAAATCGACAGGAATCCTCCCGGTGTTAACATCCGTTTTTTTCAGTTCACCTACACCAAAAACCAGGGCGATACTGATACCCTTTATTTCCCCAATGTTCCCAACAAGAAAAATACTTCTGGCAATGCCATCCTGTTACCAGAATGGATGGGCCTTGTAACTCCCTTTCGCTATGTAGAAATTGAGCATGCAGGAGCCTTTACGATTATTCCCTCGCGGGAAATCTTTCATTACAGATTCAACGAGAATGCCGCTTCGTTCATGAGTTCGGATACTGTCTTGAACCAGATCTGGGAGCTCTGCAAACATTCGATCAAAGCCACCACTGTGGCTGGTCTTTATATTGATGGTGATCGTGAGCGCATCCCTTACGAAGCAGATGCCCTGATCAATCAACTGTCACACTATGCAGTAGACACAGTATATGAAGTGGCCCGCAATACCATCGATCACCTGATGATGCATCCCACCTGGCCTACAGAATGGCATTTGCAAATGCACCAGGTGATCTGGAATGATTACATGTACACGGGCAATACACAATTGATTAAAAAATATTATGATCTCCTGAAGACCAAAACCCTGATGTCACTGGCAAAAAAAGGGAACTTGATCACCACAGTTGGCAGCAACCAAAGCAAGGCCTTGCTGGATTCACTCCATTATGTCACTTTCGACCAGAAGCCGGTACTCAGGGACATTACCGATTGGCCACAAAGAGGAAACAACCTGGCCGGTCCTGATTACAAAGGAGAAGCAGATGAATTTGTTTTTTGCGAATACAACAGCATTGTCAATGCCTATCATTACAAGTCTTTGATCTTGATGGAACAATTTGCCATCCTGCTCCAAAAGAAAGCGGACCAGGTATTTTTCAAGCAAAGGGCTGCGCAGGTGAAGCAATCTTTTTCTGATATGTTCTTTGACAAAAATACCGGCCTTGTAAGGGACGGAGATACCACCGCACATGCTTCATTCCATGCCAACTTTTTTGCATTGGATTTTGGTTTGTTGGATGAAAGTCAAAAGGCCAAAGTCATTCCTTTTGTCATCAAGAAAGAAATGGCTTGCAGTGTCTATGGTTCACAATTTTTGATGGATGCGTTGTATGAAAATGGATTGGAAAAGGAAGCACTCGCATTGCTCAATTCAAGAAAAGAAAGGGGATGGTACCACATGATTGAAGTGGGTGCTGGGATGACGATGGAAGCCTGGGACAGCAAGTTCAAGCCCAACCTTGACTGGAACCATGCCTGGGGTGCTGCACCAGCCAATATCATCGCCTTCAGGCTGATGGGCCTTCGCCCCTCCAAGCCTGGTTTCAAAGAGATCCTCATCGATCCACAGCCAGGTGATTTGCAATCAGCAACCTATGTCTTGCCCACTCCACTTGGTCCTGTCAAGGAAACCATTTTAACTGTCAATGGCAAGCGGTCAGTGGAGGTGATTCTTCCTGCGGGAATGGCCTATAAGCTTGCCCCAAAAGATTTTCCTGTAATAGTGAAGAGGGCTAAACTGTAAAATTGAATCTTATGAAAAAAGCCTTTGGTCTTTTGTTGTTTGTTTGCCTGCTCCAGTCTATTGGATGGGGACAAGAATTGAATCATCTTTTCAAAGCCGGTGAAGAAGGGTATGGATGCTTTCGGATTCCTGCGATTGTTTCAACCACCCAGGGAACGCTGCTCGCATTTGCGGAGGGGAGAAAAAACAATTGTGGGGATGCCGGCGACATTGATCTTGTGCTCAAGCGTTCCTCAGACGGAGGCAAGACTTGGTCAAAACTTTCCGTGGTATGGAATGATGCGGAAAATACCTGTGGCAATCCGGCTCCAGTAGTAGACCAAAGGACAGGCAAGATTATTTTGTTGTCTACCTGGAACCTGGGAACGGATCATGAAGCCCAAATCATCGCCCAGAAAAGCAAGGACAGCCGACGCATTTTTGTGATGTCTTCCATGGATGATGGAAATACCTGGACCACTGCAAAAGAAATTACGGCTGCTGTAAAGCAACCGAACTGGACCTGGTACGCCACCGGTCCTGTCAATGGCATACAACTCCGCTCAAGAAAATATGAGGGACGGTTGGTGATTCCCTGCGACCATATAGAGGCCGGTACAAAAAAATATTTTTCGCATACCATCCATTCTGATGATGGGGGCGAAACCTGGAAAATGGGCGGTACAACATCTTCAGACCAGGTCAATGAATGCACCATCGCTGAACTCCCCAAGGGGAAGCTGCTGCTGAACATGCGCAACTACAATGCCACAAGGGTTAGACAGACTTCAACCAGCAAGGATGGTGGTGAAACCTGGTCAGCCCTCCAGCCAGACACTACACTCATCGAACCTGTTTGCCAGGCCAGCCTGCTCTGGTGCGCTCCAAAAGGCAAGAAGCCATTTCTCGCCTTCTCCAATCCAGCCAGTCAAAAATCCAGGTCCAGGATGACAGTGAGGCTTTCCTATGATAAGGGAAAAACCTGGGCGATCAATCAAATTGTACATGAAGGTCCGGCGGCCTATTCCAATTTGGTCTTGTTGCCGAATGGCAACCTCGCCTGTTTCTTTGAAGCAGGGGTGAAAAATCCTTATGAGGGAATCGTTTTTAAGGAGTTGTTTGTTGACGGGCTAAAATAAAAATAGCGTAAAAACAGTAACTTGTGGCATGCGTCAACACATCCACAAGGGTCTCGTTTTTTGTTGTTTTCTTTTTGCTTTCTTGATGAGCCATGCACAAGGGAATCAAGAGCGCCCCAACATCATTTTTATTTTGGCAGATGATTTGGGGATGGGCGATGTTTCCTGTTTCAATCCGCAAGGAAAAATCAATACGCCCAATATCGACAAGATTGCTGCAAACGGAATCCTGTTTACCGATGCACATTCCAGTTCCGCTGTATGTACGCCAACGCGCTATGGTATTTTGACAGGCAGGTACAATTGGAGATCAAGATTGAAGCAAGGGGTGTTGGTGCAATATGACAAGCCATTGCTGGAATTGGGAAGAACCAACATGGCCAGCATGCTCAAATCAAAAGGCTACCAAACAGCTGCAATGGGGAAGTGGCATTTGGGCTGGAACTGGTCTACGACCGATGGTAAGGCTCCGGTTGACAACAAAGAACAATGCAATCTTGATTACAGTAGAAGTGTTACTGGAGGACCAACTTCCATTGGTTTTGATTATTTTTTTGGAATGGACGCACCCAATTATCCTCCCTATGCATACATGGAAAACGATAGGCTCTTGGGCAAGCCAACAGTATTTTACCCAACGCAACCTTATGCAGATTGCAGGCCAGGAACAGGTGTTGAGGGATGGAACCTGGAGAACATCATGCCCGATCTTCAGCAAAGATCTGTCAACTACATCGGCAAGGCTGCAAGCACTGGAAAGCCATTTTTTCTTTACCTGCCCATCACCGCTCCCCATACTCCCATTTCGCCAGACAAGTCATTCGTTGGAAGTTCAGGCTTGAATGTCTATGCAGATTTTGTGAAGCAGGTGGATGATTTTGTTGGGGCCATTCAACAGGCATTGAAAACGAACAACCTCACCCAAAATACCATCCTTGTTTTTACCAGCGATAACGGATGTTCACCGGTGGCTGATTTTAAATTCCTGAAAGAAAATGGCCATGACCCCAGCAATGGATACCGTGGACACAAGGCGGACATCTTTGAAGCGGGACACCGTGTGCCATTGGTGATGCAGTGGCCAGCAACCATCAAGCGCCCAAGCACTGTTTCCCAGACGGTATCATTGAATGATTTCATGGCCACCTTTGCCTCTATCGTTGGATATGATTTGAAAGACAATGAGGCAGAGGACAGTTACAATCTTCTTCCTCAATTGTTGAAGCCATCCACTACCAAACCAATTCGCGAAGCGACTGTGCACCATTCCCTCTACGGTAGTTTTGCCATTCGGAAGGGAGATTGGAAACTCATCCTTGCTGCAGGTTCCGGTGGCTGGAGTTTCCCAACGCCTGGCAAAGCAGAGGAAGGTTTGCCACCCATTCAATTGTACAACCTCAAAAAAGATCCTGCTGAGAAAGACAACTGTTACCATCAGTTTCCACTGGTTGTTGAGGAACTGACCACGCTGCTGAAAAAATACATCCAGGAGGGCAGGTCTACACCTGGAAAGCCTCAAAAAAATGATGGAGAATATCCATGGAAACAGCTTGAATTTTTAAAATGAGTTTCATGAAATCGTTGCGTTCAATTCTTTTCGCGTTGCTGTTTGTTCCTATTTTTCTTGATGCACAAGAGCAACGTCCGAACATTATTTTCTTCATGGTAGATGACATGGGATGGCAGGATTGCTCCCTTCCATTTTGGGACAAGAAAACGCCTTTGAACATGATCTTCCGCACCCCCAACATGGAGCGATTGGCAGGGCAGGGCATGAAGTTTACCAATGCCTATTCCAATCCGGTTTGTACGCCCACGCGTGTCAGCCTGATGACGGGAATGAATGTGGCCAGGCACAATGTCACCAACTGGACCAATGTAAAAAAGAATACCCCAACAGATTTTCCAGACAGTGTGCTGGTTCCACCGAATTGGAATTACAATGGCATGAGCCCTGTGGAGGGCATCAACAATACTGTATTGGCGACTCCACTGCCTTCACTGTTGAAGCAAACGGGATACCATACCATCCATTGCGGGAAGGCCCATTTCGCGCCTTATGGTACACCAGCTTCCAATCCATTGACCATAGGTTTTGATGTCAACATTGCCGGTACTGCAGCAGGACAACCCGGTAGTTTTCTGGCAAAAGATTATTACAGAAGAGACCCTAACGACACCCTGTGGGGCGTTCGTGGCCTCGATCAGCATGCTGCCAAAGGAACATTTTTAACCGATGCATTGACGGAAGAGGCCATTGCTGCCATGCAGGCAAATGAAAAAACAGGAAAGCCTTTTTTCCTTTACATGGCGCACTATGCTGTGCATTTACCTTTCAACAAGGATGATCGATTTTACCAACACTATATCGACAAAGGCCTTACGGATACAGAAGCCAAATATGCAGCACTGGTGGAAGGGATGGACAAAAGCCTTGGTGAGTTGATGGACTATCTCAAACAGCGTGGGCAAGACAAGAACACCATCGTAGTTTTCATGACAGACAATGGTAGCCTGAGCTTGGTGCCTCCCCGCACTGGAAAAGTGCATACACAGAATCTTCCCTTAAAGCAGGGGAAGGGCTCGCTCTATGAAGGAGGCATCAGGGTTCCCATGATTGTTGCGGGTCCTGGGATACAGGCCAATTCAACCAACCATCAGTATGTAAGCATCGATGATTGGTTTCCCTCCATCCTTGAATTGGCAGGATCCAAAGCCTACCAAACAGTACAAACG
>JBIJAE010000297.1:0-2507 GCA_044345895.1 Chitinophagaceae bacterium | reverse complement strand
AAACCGGGTCATTCGGACCAAACCATCTCCATGTTTGTCTCAGTTCTTTCATGTTCATTGTGTTATGATCTCTACTTTTTCAATAGTTGTTTTCAGTATTTCCTTTTTTCTGAGCAGAATACTGCTGTCTGTTTCCTTCTTGATTGTTCCTGTGGCAATGGTCTTGCCATCTTTTCCTATGACCCTTAGTTCAGTGCCATTGCTGATGAAATACTGGTAAGCTGATTTGCCATAGGTGTTTATAGCGGGCATGATGGAATTGTTGCCTTTTTTTGTGGTAATAAGAATCACGCCCCCAAAACCCCTTGCTCCATACGCCGCAGTGGAAGCCGCATCTTTCAACACAGCAGCTGAAGCAATGTCCATGGGGTTTAAGGATGCAATATCACCCTCGTAAATGGACTGATCCACCACAAACAGCGCAGGTACTTTTCCTTTCATGTTTCGTGCATCACGCACAAAAACCTGTGGAGTCTTCATTCCAGCATTTGCACTAATTTCAACACCGGGTATTGTTCTAAGCAAGTCAAAAATAGTCCTCGCAGCACCACTGCTGATGTCTTGTGTGGTTTGGGCAAAGGATCCCAGCACACACATAATACCCAATAAAAATCCAGTAGATTTCATGATCATTTTTTGGTATTGGCGAGTTCTTTTGCTTTTGTGGTAGTATAATATTTGGCAATCATGTTGGGCACTTCCCAGGCTGGCATGTTGTTGTTCTGAAGATAATCCAGGTATTTTTTGGTAACCTGAGCAAAATGGGATTCATGTCCATCGTTGTATTTTTCAGGAACACTGATGGTCCAGCCATTGCTGATTTTTACCAATGCAATGCCAGGGAATGTTTGGCTTATCTTTTGGACGCTTGCTTTCAATTTGTCTTCAAATGCAGCATCCTTCTGCCTTTGTTCAATATAAAGGGTAGGCTTGAAATTCTCTTCCTTCCCTTGCTTGATGATCAGTGAAGCCTTTGTTCCACGCATCAATGAATAGTGGGTGTCTCCGGTGCCCTCTGGGGCTTTGTAGTTCCAGATCACAGAAACCTTGGCATGTACACCGTTGATGTTATAGGTGAACTCACCGTTACAGTTTACCTGGATATCGCCTTTTGCATCACTGATGGCCTTGAGGTAATCAGGAACGGCCTCTTTGGTGACTACTGTAAAATCTGCGGCGGATACAGGAGTTGTCCAGCTCTTTGCATTGAGCATGCGCACGTTCTTCTTGTAGTCAATGATTTGGCCAGGGAAACATTCCCACTGAATAAGGTCTACAAGGTGAGTGGTTACATCCACAATACCTGCTCCCTGTTGTTTGTCGTCAAAAAACCAGGAAGGCCTTGTCAGTACACTTCCTGATACGTATTTGTAAAAGTGATGGACGCTGATCTTGGTAACAGAAGGATCTTCAGGAGTTCCTTTTTCAAGGGTTCCAAAAAGTTCGGGTTCCATGGAAAAGGCACGCTGCAATTGGGTGGTGATTTCAAAACGTTCAGTCATGATGTCATATAACTGAACCCCTTTTTTCTTTGCCTCACCGAACGCCAGTTTCAACTGCTCAAAGCCCTTGGTGTCAACCGCCATGGGTTTGTCTGCAAAAACATGGAATCCATTGCGCACAGACTCGAGGATATAGTTTGTTTTCAACCGGTTGTTGCCTGCCAGTACCACTACATTGCCTTTTTTCTCAGTAATCATCTTGGCAAAAAAATCCTTGCCAGTATACACATTTTCTTTCCAGGCAGTGGGCTCAGCTGTCCTTTTGTTGTACCCGTCAATCCTTTCAAGGTGCAACTTGAGGTCTCTTCCGTCTTCAGCATAAACATGCACAGAAGGGTCTACCTGAGGATACATCGACTTTTGGATCAGTGCGGCATGAAAATGCCCAGGATCAAGCGTAATCAGTTTGATGTTCTGTGCCTTCATCATCAATGGGCATCCCAGGAGTAAAAATGAGAAATAGTTGAGTTTCATGTGTGAATTATGATAGTCCTTTTACCAAATAGGGGAATCGATGTTGTCTGTTGAGCAAGGCATTGGCCTCGTCATCATTGATGAAGCGTTCGTTCAATGGATCCCAGTGCAGCGGCCTCGGCAGGCGCATGGCAATATGGTGGATCAGGCAGGTAGAACATCCACGATGGCCAACCTCTACAGGGGTAATGGGTTGTTTTCTGGTGGTAATGCAATCCAGCCAGTTTCCATGGTGCTCCTCACTGCGGTAGAGATTGATTTCATTGGCGCCAATAACCGATTCGATGATTTTGGGGTTGCTGGCAGAAAGTGCTTTCTGGTTGGCTACTACAGGCTCGTTAGGACTTGCCTTGTAATTGCCACGGGTGACAAAGATCCAGCCTTCTGTTCCTACAAATTTTACACCATTGGGCAATTCCGTGCTGATGGTCATTTTTACACCATTGGCATATTTGCCGTAGGTAGTGAAGGAACCATGCACATCCCAAAGGCCAGATTTGGGAAAATCAGCCTTGCCCCAGACTTCAATGG
>JBIJAE010000300.1:0-2529 GCA_044345895.1 Chitinophagaceae bacterium | reverse complement strand
TTGGGAGTGAAAGTGTTGGGTGGCTTAGGCAGTTTAAGCACTGTAATGGCAATATCATCTGTACTTGTACAATTTCCCCTACCGGTAACACTGAGGGTATACACAATATCATCCTGAGGCTTTACAACCATGGGCTGAAGGATATCTGTAAAATTAAGGTAAGTAGCTGGAGACCATGCATAAGTAAGGGAGTTCCCAGTAGCGGTGGCAGCAATTGTTTTCTGACCATCATCCAATACAAACATATCAGGACCAGCGGATATTTTCGGATAAGGATGGATGGTAATTGATTTAACAGCTGTATCCGAGACACATCCTTCAGCGGTAACAACAAACAAGCTTGCATTAAAGGTACCTGATGCCCGATACAAATAGAGCGGATCTTTTGTCTTATCTACATTGCCATTACCAAAATCCCAATTCCATACAGTTACAGGTCTTACAAAGCCGTTGCTGTTGTCAATAAATTGGATATCTTTTCCAAGACAAGCGGAATCAAGGCTTGTAAACATTGCTTTGGGTTGAGGAAATACATCAACCAATTGCCTGGTAAGTGAATCTTTACAATTGTTGTTGCTCGTAGCAACCAGTTTTACATTGTAACTGCCCAATGAAAGATAGTTATGGCTTCCATCTTTGGTGACTGCAGGATTGGTATTGTTGGGATTACCAAAATTCCAGAGATAGGTAATCAGTGAACCTGTTCCATCTGGGATGGTGGTATTGTTGATGAACAATGCCTTCCCTTCTGGCAAACAAACTTTTGGAAGATCAAAACTCAACAGGGGAAGCGGATGAACCATTACAGGGAGAATTTTCGGTACACTGGTACATCCATTGTTGGTAACAACATCAAGGCTGACATTGTAGGACTTGAATACCGCAAATGCATAATTCAATGGATTGGCATTTCCTGTTGATTGAACAGGAGAACCATCTCCGAAATTCCAGTTCCACTTCACCAGATTACCTGCATTGGGTACTGATCTGCTGGTGAAAGTAATTGGATTTTTTTCACAATTCAAGGTGCTGAAAACAAAATCTGCAGTTGGTCTTGGCCAAACAATAATACTCTTGCTTGCAGTATCCTTGCAACCGTTGGAAGCAGTGAAGGTATATTGTAAAATATAGGTTCCCACTCCGGCATTCAACGGTGTATACAGTCCTTTTGCATTTACCCCTTTACCGGTGAAGACCGAATCTCCAGGGGCAATACCAGTAACATCCGTATACCTTGTTTGGGTGATTTGCCGGGGTGTTGCATCAAGACAAATGCCAGGAATTGAGTCAAGTTGTACAGCCGGACTTCCCAACAAATTTACCTGACTGTTCTCGTCGTCAGAACAGCTTCCTCCTGAAAACGCACGAACTACAATCCTGACAGGCTTTAGGGGCTGATTGAAAAACTTAGGATAAACATGCTTGTAAATTTTTCCGGAATCTGGAGTCTGATCAACATCCTTGATATTTGGGTTATTATCAAAGTCCCAATAAATTTCAAGTTTACCGATAAACCCAAAGTCTACCGTAGATAGATTTTTAATCCTGACGGTATCATTACTGCAAAGTGAATCAGGCAATAAAACCACAAAGTTGGATTTTGGAACTGCACCACTAACAATAAAAGAAGTTGTTTTGGTGGAGATGCAACCAGCAAGACTGGTAACCCTGTGAGACATGGTGTATGTGCCAGCAGCAGTGTATTTGTGTCTTGTATCTTTAAGCACTGAGCTATCGGGATTTGAAGGAGTAGCATTGGCATCCCCAAATCTCCAGAGGTGTGCAAACCCTGTACTGTTATCCGCAATTTTAGTGCTGTCTGTGAATTCAGCAAAAGCATCACTAAGGCAGACTTCAGGTATGCTGTTGTTTACAAAAGGTTTAGGATGAATTCGAATTGTTTTGGTTGTGGTGTCACTTTTACAGCCCTTGCTGTTCTCTACCATCAACCTGATTACCTGATCACCCCAGGTTGCAAAAGTTTTTGTAACAAGACTTGAATTGGTATAATCCTGCGGAGTTGCAGCATTACCCAAGCGCCAGTTCCACCTTGTCAAGGTTCCAACATTAGCAGTTGACAATTGCTCAAATGAAACAGTTTCAGTTTCACATGCAGGAGCAACAACCCTGAAATCTGCAATGGGAAGTGGATGAATTACAAACGATTTTGTTGCAGTATCACTGATACAACCATCTGCAGTAAAGCCAACCAATTTAGCTGTATAGGTACCTGCTGTTGTAAGTGTGAACAATGGATTTTGGAGGGTATCTTTCAATCCGTTTGACAGAGTCCAATTCCATTTGGCCATGGTTCTGGTCTGAGGATTGGTCTGGTCATTCATTTTCGTATTTTCCCTTAAACAAACTTCAGGAGTTACTATGAAATCTGCCTTAGGTTGTGCGAAAACTTCTGTCAGCTGTTTGTTCAATGAATCAGCACAACCATTGTTTGTTGTGATGACCAGTTTGACCGTATAGGGTCCAACTGCTGTGTATTTGTGTGAAGGAGAAATACGATTTAAAGCCGTA
>JBIJAE010000079.1:0-6855 GCA_044345895.1 Chitinophagaceae bacterium | reverse complement strand
ACCATGTTGTACACCATTGCTGTTGGCCAATCCAAAACCCAGGATTTCCAATTTCCCGAATTCATTTTTTCTGCCTGCAATCGCAGCGATTTTGGTGGTACCAATGTCGAGACCTACAATAATGGGTTGTTCATTTGTCATAGCTTACTTTTTACTGGGGTTATTGTCTGTGCGTTATTTTTTATGTTGATGGTGCTGTCTGCAATGGCTAGAGTCTTGAGAGAATCTATTTGGGCAGTGCTGTCAGGAACCTGATAAAGTCCATTTCCTTTTACACATACTACCTGATCCTTGAATTGAAGATCAATGGTGGAATATTTGGTCCAACCATTCTCATTGCTGATACGGCGGTAAACCATCTTGAGCTTATCAAACATTGCTGCCCAATCGCTTCTGGTACCCAACCGGATGGCTTGGTCTCCCACCTGGGTAACCAGTTCAAAACTGTGATCAGCATTGATATTGACCTGCTCAATCTGTGCCATCCAAAAAGGATCAGCAAGAATGAATTTGGCCAGACCAGTGATGCGTTGCATCACCAAAGAGTCTTGCGCATTTGCACCTGCAGGACTGATGTAAAAATTGCTGAATACCGGAAGCAAAACTGCATCATTCATCTTCACTGGAAGGACAGTAAAGTTTTCATCCATGTACACTGAACTGCCTTCAGGGGTAAACAGCCGCGCAACAGGGGTTCTCTGCTGCACATTGATGTGCAATATGTGCTGTTGGTCAAAGAACAAGTCTGCAGAGAAAATCCAGGGATTTTTCTCCAACTGGCGCTCCAATGCATATAAATTAACAGATACAAGTTTCTTCCCTTGTGGAAATGCTTTCTTTGGATCTGGCCAAAGCGTAGAAATAATCTCCGATTCATCCAGCATCCTGAATGGCTTGTTATCAGTAAACTCAACCTGCACTGCTTTGCAAACCATTGTGCGCTCCTTCCTGACTGCACTCACCAGCAATACCATCAAACCTGCACTGATTGCAGTCCACATGAGAATGGTCAATACTTTGTACACAATGTTCATGTTGACTTTCATCATTTGAGCATGGCGTTTTTTAGTGGTTCAATCATGGTATCAATATCACCCGCGCCGGCTGTCAACAGCAATTCAGGCTGCAGCTCGAGCACCAGGGCTTCCAATTCATTTTTGCTTTTCAAAACAACTTTCCCTTTCATGCGCTGCATGATCATTTCACTGCTTACCCCATCAATGGGAAGTTCCCTTGCAGGATAAATGGGTAGCAAAATAACCTCATCAGCCAGATCAAGACTTGCTGCAAAGCCATCTGCCAGGTCTCTGGTACGGGTGAAAAGATGTGGCTGAAAAATGATGGTGCATTTTTTGGAAGGATACATGGCCTTTGCCCCTGTAATCAGGGCCCTTAGCTCTTCAGGATGGTGTGCATAGTCATCAATATAGACAACTGCTGGAGTCCTGACAATGTATTCAAACCTTCTTTTGACACCTGCAAAAGAGGCTACTGCTGACTTGATTTTTTCATCATCAATCCCCAGGTGTTTGGCAATGGCAATGGCCACAAGGCTGTTCTCTACATTGTGCATTCCGCCCATGTTCAACCGAAGTCCTTCAATCAACCAATTTTTTCCCTTCACACCATACGCATAAGACCCATTGTCGATATGCAGTGAAACAGCGTGAATATCTGCAGCAGTATCATCAATTGCATAGGTGAGGTGTCCTGTCGACTTGAACTCATCCTCACGGCTCAATCCTTTTCGGGTGAGCAGCAGTCCGTTGTCTTTGAGATTTCCTGCAAACTGGATGAATGCATCTTCCATGGCTGCTGCGGTTCCGTAGATATCGAGATGATCTGCATCCATGGAGGAAACAGAAATGATGTTGGGATACAGCTTCAGGAAACTCCTGTCGTATTCATCTGCCTCAATCACACAAACAGGATTGGGATCACTCCAAAAATTGGTTTGGTAATTGGTGGATATGCCACCCAAAAATGCATTGCACCCGAATCCGGTATCACGCAGGATATGCGCCACCATCGTGCTGATGGTCGTTTTACCGTGTGTTCCTGCAATACAAATATTGAAAGTGCCTTTGGAAATGATTTGCAGGATATCGCTGCGTTTAAGCAGGTTCATGTGTTGCTGCCTGCAGTAAGCAATGATCTTGTTGTCATGTGGAATGGCTGGCGTATACACAATGATATCAGCATCGGTAGGACAAGCGGATGCATCATCCGTATACTTTATCTCCATGCCCTCTGCAGAGAGCGCATGGGTCAGCACTGTTGCTGTTTTGTCATAACCAGACACCTGTACGCCACGGCTATGGAAGAACCTTGCAATGGCGCTCATTCCAATGCCACCTATTCCGATGAAATAGGCTTTGCGGATAGCTGCTATGTCAATCAACTCAACCATTTCTTTTTTCTACTATTTGGATGATATGCTCAGCGATGACCATATCAGCATTTTTTACATAAAGTGTTGTGGCCGCATTTCCGAAACGTTCACATTTTTCTTTGTCTGCAACCAGGCCCAATATGGCATCAACCAGGCCCTGATCAGCTGCATCATCCTTTACCATCAATGCTGCACCATTGTTCACCAGAATGGAAGCATTCACTGTCTGGTGGTCTTCTGCGGCATGCGGATAAGGAACGAGTACAGATGGTTTTCCACATGCACAAATCTCTGCCAATGCAATAGCACCGGCCCTTGACACAACTACGTCCGCAGCGGCATAAGCATAGTTCATCTTTGTAATGAACTCTGCAACACATACATCCTTCCGGTTCCGGATATCAGCAGATACCAGTTCCAGGTTGCCCTTGCCAGTTTGCCAAATCAACTGAACACCGGCTTCAAAAAATTTACTGATCTGCTTGGCAATTGCACTGTTGATGCTTCTTGCACCAAGGCTTCCACCGATCACCAGTACAGTTGGCCGGCCTTCTTTGATACCAAAAAACTCCAATGCCTCTTCACGCAATACAGTAGATGTTGCAATTTCCCTTCTTACAGGATTCCCAGTTCTAACCAATTTCTGAGCCGGAAAGAATTTTTCCATGCCTGCTGTTGCTACCATCACCAAATCTGCTTTCTTGCCCAGCATGATATTTGATTTTCCTGCGAAGGAATTCGCTTCATGCAAGAAAGTCGCGATATCCTTCCGTTGCGCATATTTAAGCACAGGGAAACTTGAATATCCACCCACACCAAATACCGCATCAGGTGCAAATGATTGGAAGATTTTCCTCACCTGATAAAAACTCTTGATCAATTTAAAAGGAAGGCTCCAATTCTTCAGCAAGGAAGCCCTATTGAAACCAGCAATATCAAGTCCTTCAATGCGGTAACCTGCTTGCGGAACCTTTTCCATTTCCATTTTACCCTTTGCCCCAATGAACAATACCTGAATAGATGGATCAATCCTGCGCAATGCGTTGGCCACCGCAATGGCAGGGAATATATGCCCTCCGGTTCCTCCTCCTGCTATGATGATTTTATTCAATTTCATTTTGATTCACCCTCCTGCTGTGTTTGGGGTTCTGCTTTACCCTCCAATTTTTCAACGTTTCTGGCTACGCTCAAAATGATGCCAATAGACAAACATGTAAACAGAAAAGAACTTCCACCCATGCTGACCAAGGGCAAGGTGACCCCTGTTACAGGAAACAGGTTCACATTTACCGCCATGTTGGCAAGGGCCTGAATCACAAGGGTAAAGCCCAGCGCAAGTGAAAGAAATGCACCAAAAGCATAGGGGCATTTGCGCATGATCCTGATGCACCTGTACAAGAAAAGCAAATAGATCATGAGCATCAACGCCGCGCCAAGTAAACCATACTCCTCAATGATAATGGCATAAATGAAATCAGAATAGGGATGCGGTAAAAAGTTTCGGGCTTCACTGTTGCCAGGGCCCAACCCCAGCCAACTCCCTTTTGCAATGGCAATCTTGGCTTGCTGTACCTGATAGGATGCCTCCGTTTTATCAGCATACATGAAACTCTGCACCCGTTTGATCCATGTTTCAACACGTCCCTTTGTTAATGCAGCGGGCATGGGATCTGCCTTTCCAGTCTCTTCGTTGTAATACATTTTGGCAAATCCAATCAACATGATAATTGGAACTGCAGCCAATAGAATAACCAGTCCAATATGCTTTAAACTGGCCCTGCCGATGAACAAGAGAAATAGACTTGTTGCACCAGTGAGCAATGCGGTAGATAAGTTGGCTGGCGCAATCAACGCACAGATCAGCAAAACAGGCAGAATGACGGGTAGAAATCCGGTTTTAAAATCCTTGATTTTGTCTTGGCGCTTGCTCAACTGCCTGCTGAGGTACATGAAAAGGCCGAGCTTTGCCAGATCAGATGTCTGGAAAGTAAGGTTGATGATCGGCAGTTTTATCCACCTGTTGGCGTCATTGAGGTTGGTTCCAAACAACAATGTGTAGAGCAGCAATGGAACGGCTACAATATAGAGTATTTGGGCAACCCTTGAGTAGACAGTATAATTCACCAGATGGGCAAAATAGATGATGGCCACGCCTACAGCGATGAACATGATCTGTTTGAAAAGATAAGACTCTGTACTTTTTGATAATTTGTAAGCAAGGGTACCTGTACTGCTGTAGACAGCAAGAAGGCTCACCATGGTCAGCAAAACCACAATGGCCCAGATGACTTTGTCACCTCGGGTTCTGCTGGAAATGCTTCCCAGTGAATACTGCTTGATATCTATTCCTTCTCCTTGCATCCTAATATGATTAAAGCTCCTTTACTGCTTTTTTAAACTGCTCTCCCCTGTCTTCATAATTTTTGAAAAGGTCAAAACTCGCACAAGCCGGACTGAGCAAAACAACATCTCCTTTCTGTGAAACTTCATAAGCAGCTTTCACCGCTTCCGCTGCACTGGATACATCAATGATGGTTGACACAATCCCTTCAAATGCAGCATGAATTTTTTCATTGTCAATACCCAAACAAACAATGGCTTTTACTTTTTCTGCAACCATCTCTTTGATCAAATCATAATCGTTGCCTTTGTCCACTCCACCTAGAATTAAGGTGACCGGTTTGTCCATGCTTTCAAGGGCAAACCATGCGCTGTTAACATTGGTTGCTTTTGAATCATTGATAAAATCAATACCTTTTACGGTTGCAACCTTTTCCATCCGATGCTCCAGGCTCTCAAAGGATGTTACAGCATCCCGGATACGGTCCTTCCTTATTCCCACTACGGAGGAAGCAACTGCAGCAGCCATGGTATTGTACTGGTTGTGCTTCCCCTTGAGTGCAAAATCAAAAATGCTCATGGCAAATCCATCGCCATGCTTCACGTTCATCTGGCCTTCTTTGATGAAGGCGCCTTTTGGCAATTCTTTTTGCATACTAATCGGTAATGGTTTTGAATTGAATGGGTATTGTTCGAGGTACTTCACTGTAACAGCATCATCAGCATTGTAGATGAAAAAATCCTGTTCAGTTTGGTTCTTAACGATGTTGAATTTTGCAGCAATGTATTTTTCGAAATCATGATCATACCTGTCGAGATGATCTTCTGTGATATTGGTGAGTACGGCCACATCAGGCCTGAAGGAAATGATATCATCCAGCTGAAAGCTGCTGATCTCCACCACATACATGGGTTTGGGATCAAGGGCGATTTGCCTTGCAATTGAATTACCGATATTCCCTACTAGGGCACAATCAATGCCACCCGCTTTGCAGATCTGATAAATCAGGGAAGTTGTTGTTGTCTTTCCATTGCTGCCCGTGATACCAATGATCCTGCTCTCAGCCTTGTGCCTGTAGGCCAGCTCCATTTCACTGATGATAGGAATCTTTTCCGCATTGACTTTAACCACAATAGCGTTGCTGTTGGATATACCAGGACTTTTCATCACCTCATCAGCTGAAAGGATTTTGTCAATGCTATGACCACCAGTTTCAAAATCAATCCTGTTGGCCTCCAGTTCATGCTGGTAATGCTCTTTTATTTTGCCGCCATCAGAAAGAAAAACATCATAGCCCTGCTGCTTGCACAACAGTGCAGCACCAACTCCGCTTTCGCCGCCTCCCAATATGACAATTCTTTTCTTCACTGTTTTTCTATAAATGGATTATCTCATTTTCAATGACATGATGGCAAAAACCACAAACAACAAGGTTACTATCCAGAACCTCACTGCAATCTTGCTCTCATGGTATCCTTTTTTTTGATAGTGATGGTGCAGCGGACTCATTAAAAAAACCCTCCTTCCCTCACCGAATTTTTTCTTTGTGTATTTGAAATAACCCACCTGAATCACCACACTGAGGTTTTCAATCAAAAACACAGCGCAGAAAAATGGTATCAACAATTCCTTTCGCACAATGATGGCCAAAGCGGCAATGATTCCACCAAGGGCAAGGCTACCGGTATCTCCCATGAAAACCTGCGCTGGATAAGTATTGTACCAGAGAAAACCGATACAGGCACCGATCATGGCAGCAATGAATACTGAAACTTCACCCAGGTTGGGGATGTACATGATGTTCAGGTAATCGGCAAAGATCAGGTTGCCACTGGCATAGGCGAAGAGTGCCAGGCATGCTCCAATGAGCGCAGCAACCCCAGTAGCCAATCCATCCAAGCCATCAGTGATGTTGGCGCCGTTGGAAACAGCTGTCACAATGAAGATGATCACTAGCATGTACACTACCCAGCCATATGATCGCAAAGAGGCCGGCAATAGTTTTGCATAATTGAATTCATGGTCCTTGATAAAAGGAATGGTGGTCACTGGCTCATTGGCTTTTACAAAATACCGCACACCACCCTGGTATTTCACTTCAATGGCATTGGCTGGCTTCACT
>JBIJAE010000039.1:0-9468 GCA_044345895.1 Chitinophagaceae bacterium | reverse complement strand
TGAGGCATCCATGTTTTTGGAAGAAATCAAGGCAGTTCATGCGCTTCCGGAAGAACATCCTGTACCTGAAGAATCGGTGACCACTGCTTTCAATTTGGTGAGGCTGCTTTCTGTGCAATCACCCGTGATTGAGAAAATGGATACGGACATCATTGACAGGGCATTGGATAAATTTGCGATGAATGTAACCGCCCTGAACAATTACCTGAACTGTCCGCTTCAATTCTATTACAACAACCTCATCCGTATTCCATCTCCCAAAAACGAAACCCTTGAGTTTGGTTCTGGCGTTCACTTTGCGCTGGAATCCTTCTTCACTAAAATGAAAGAAGACCCCAACAACAAGTTCCCTTCAAAACAAGTGCTGATTGATGATTTTGTGCTATACCTCTACAGACACAGGGAGAGTTTCACCAAAGAAGAATTTGATCGAAGGATGGAATATGGCCGTGAAATATTGGACAAATACCATGACAAAAAAATCAATTCTTTCAACAAGATTGTAGCGGTTGAACGCAACATCAGGAATGTGATGGTAGACGGTGTTCCGCTCAAAGGAAAAATTGACAAAATGGAATTTGATGGCCACAAGGTCAATGTGGTGGATTATAAAACCGGCAATCCGGACAACGCAAAAGCGAAGCTCAAAAATCCGCAAACTGATCCTCCTCATGGCGGTGATTACTGGCGCCAGGCTGTTTTTTACAAGCTGTTGATTGACAACAATGACCAGGGAAAATACCAGGTCATGAGCACAGAGTTTGACTTTGTAGAACCCAATGCCAAAAAGGAAATCAGCTCCATCCTGGTGCCCATCTCAAAAGAAGATACTGATGCAGTGAGGGAACAGATCCAATTGGTATGGGAAAAAATCCAGGCCCGGGACTTCTATACCGGTTGCGGAAAGGAAGATTGCCACTGGTGTAATTTTGTCAAAACGAATAAACTGCAGGTGGGTTTCGTTGAGCAAGAGCAGGAGATCCTTTTTGATTAACTTTGCAGGAGAACATGAAATTCATTTATTTTATCCTCATTGCTGTTGCCATTTCATCTTGTGGGCAACAGGTTGCGCCAACAGGTGGGCCCAGGGATTCCATTCCTCCAAAACTGGTTGCCTCCTTTCCGGAATATGGAGCCAAAAACTTCAAGGGCAACAAGATTACCCTGGTTTTTGATGAATACATCACGCTTGAAAACCCTTACGAAAAGCTGACCTATTCCCCCATCCCCAAAAGCAATCCCAATGCGGAAGGAAAACTCAAAACCATCACGATCAAACTGAAAGATACCCTGGAAGATAATACTACTTACAGGATTGATTTCGGCGAAGCCATCAAAGACATCAACGAAAACAACATCCTCAAGGATTTCTCCTATAGTTTTTCTACCGGACCTTACCTTGATTCTGCATTTTTCACCGGAAAAGTAATCATCGCTGCTACAGGAAAAGTAGACAGCACGCTGATTGCAGTGTTGCACCGCAACCTGGACGACTCAGCGGTGGCAAAAGAAAAGCCCCGCTATTATACCCGGCTCAAAGGAGATGGAAGTTTCCTTTTCAGTAACCTTCGCCCAGGCCAATACAACCTCTTCGCCATCAAGGATGCAGACGGTGGCAAAAAATATGATCAGTCCAGTGAGCTGATTGCCTTCATGAACAGTCCTATCAACATTGGCAAGGATACAGCCACCGTGTTGTATGCGTTTGAGGAGGAACAGGAAGCCAAGCCTGCACCAAAATCTACCGCAAAACCAGCTGTCACCAATAAAAAAGGAGAAGACAAGCGCTTGAGGTTCAACAACAACCTGGAGGGTGGCAGACAGGAACTTCTTTCCAACTTTGTGCTGACCACAGAACATCCCCTGAAAAAACTGGATTCAGCCAAAATACGTTTCACTGACAAAGAATTCAAGGCCATCCCAGGATTCAGATTGAACAAAGACAGCACAGGAAAACAAATTATCATTCAATACCCCTGGACAGAAAATACAGCCTACAACCTGATCCTTGAAAAGGATTTTGCCCTGGATACCCTGGACAACAAATTCATCAAAACCGATACCATCAGCTTCACCTCAAAAAAAGAATCCGATTACGGCAGTATCGACATCCGGATTTCCAACATTGACAGCAACCTGCACCCCATCCTCTTGATCATTAAAGACAACAAGATCTTTTTTCAGCAACAGGCCAAACAGGAAAAATACAAGGTCAAATTGTTTAACCCCGGCGAATACCAGATCAGCATCCTTTTTGATGTAAACAACAATGGCAAGTGGGACACGGGCAATTACTGGAAGAAACTGCAGCCCGAAAAAGTGGTGGCCAGAAAACAGACCCTTCAAATCAAGGCCAACTGGGACAATGAATTGAGAATTGATCTCAAAGACATTCAGTAATTTTACAAATGCATTTATCCTCCAACCTTCTTGAAGCAGCTGTCAAAGAGTTCTCCCGCCTTCCGGGGATAGGGAAAAAAACGGCACTGCGGCTGGTGCTTCATTTGCTCAAACAAGAGGAGGCCGAGGTGGCGCAGTTCAGCGAAACCATCGACCGGATGAGAAAAGAAATCAAATTCTGCAAGACTTGTTTCAATATTTCAGATCTTGAACAATGCACCATTTGCAGCAATGCCGGCAGAAAAAAAGAAGTGATCTGCGTAGTAGAAAACATCAGGGATGTTATTGCCATTGAATCGACGGAGCAGTACAATGGGCTGTACCATGTATTGGGCGGCGTAATCTCACCACTGGATGGCATCGGCCCCGACCAACTCACCATTTCCGCACTGGCTGAAAGAATTCCACAGGAAAGTACAAAGGAAATTGTATTTGCACTGAGCCCAACCATTCAAGGCGATACCACCATTTATTATATCCGCAAAAAGCTTAACAATCCTGAACTCCGCTTCACGACCATTGCACGTGGCATTGCCTTTGGTGGCGAGCTCGAATTTGCAGATGAAATGACACTGGCCAAAAGCATCCGCAACAGGTTGCCAGTTGACAGTTATATCCAATAAAAAGCTTGTCCACCTTGCCTTTGAACCCTTGGCGGTTTTAACTACCTTTGCGTTTCTATACCAAGCATGAAAGATATTTCCACACTACTCAAAGAAAGGATCCTGGTCATCGATGGTGCCATGGGAACCATGATCCAGAGGCATAAGCTCAATGAAGCGGATTACAGGGGCTCGAGATTTGCCGACTGGCCATCCGACCTCAAAGGCAACAATGACCTGCTCAGCATCACCCAACCGGAGATCATCAAGGACATCCACCTTCAGTACCTGGAGGCGGGCGCAGACATCATTGAGACCAATACCTTCAATGCCCAGGCGGTTTCAATGGCCGACTACAACATGAGTGAGCTTTCTTATGAAATCAACCTGGCAGCAGCAAAATGTGCGAGAAATGCTGTCGATGAATACAGGGCCAAGCACCCCGAAAGCAAGGATGCTGGCGGGCCCTTTGTGGCTGGCGCTATTGGCCCCATGAACAAGACCCTGTCTCTTTCTCCGGATGTAAACAACCCCGGTTTCAGGAGCATCAGTTTTGATGAAGTGGCTGAAGCATACTACGAACAGGTGAAAGCCCTGGTGGAAGGTGGTGTAGACCTTTTGCTGATCGAAACAATTTTTGATACCCTGAATGCGAAAGCAGCCATTTACGCAACAAAGAAATTTTTCAGAGACCATCAGCTGCAAGAGCTTCCCTTGATGATCAGCGGAACCATCACAGATGCCTCCGGCAGAACCCTGAGCGGTCAGACACTGGAAGCTTTCTACACCAGCATTGCACATGCCAACCCGTTGAGTGTGGGCCTGAACTGTGCGCTGGGCGCCAACCAAATGCGTTCACACATTGAAGAGCTTTCACAGATTGCCGCCTGTTATACTTCTGCCTACCCCAACGCAGGGCTTCCCAATGCCATGGGTGAGTACGATGAGGAACCAGCCCAAACAGCGCATTTCATTGAGGAATGGGCGGAGAAAGGATTTGTCAACATCGTTGGTGGATGCTGCGGCACAACGCCAGACCATATCAAGCATATTGCCGATCATGTGAGGAAAATAGCGCCGAGGGACTTGCCTGTGGTGGAAGGGGTTTAGGGGTGTAGAGGTTGAGCTTGCCTGCCGTAGGCAGGGGATGTTAAATCAAACTAATTCAAATGGGAGAAAAAGTACATATCAAGCCTTACATGCGTTTATCTGGATTGGAGCCTTTGGTGATCCGACCGGAGACGAATTTTGTGAATGTGGGCGAAAGGACCAATGTTACCGGCTCTAAGAAATTTGCAAGGCTGATCAGGGAAGAGAAATACGAGGAGGCGCTCAGCATTGCCAGGCAACAGGTGGAAAGCGGTGCACAGGTGCTGGACGTAAACATGGACGATGCCTTGCTGGATGGCGAAAAGGAAATGGTCATCTTTTTGAACCTGTTGCAAAGCGAACCAGACATTGCCAGGATTCCGATCATGATTGACTCTTCGAAGTTTTCGATCATTGAAGCCGGACTCAAATGCATACAAGGTAAATGTGTGGTAAACTCCATCTCACTGAAAGAAGGAGAAGAAAAATTCATTCAACAGGCGATTATTTGCAGAAGTTTTGGCGCAGCGGTAATCGTGATGGCCTTTGACGAGCAAGGGCAGGCAGATACGCTGGAAAAAAGAATAAAGATTGGTGAACGCGCGTATGACATACTCACCAAAAAAGTAGGCTTCCCTGCATCAGACATCATTTTCGATCTCAATGTTTTTGCAGTGGCCACAGGTCTGGAAGAACACAACAACTATGGAGTAGATTTTATTGAGGCTACTCGGGTGTTGAAACAAAAATATCCACTGGTCAAAATATCTGGCGGTGTCAGCAATCTTTCGTTTTCTTTCCGTGGCAACGACCATGTTCGCGAAGCCATGCATTCCGTGTTCTTGTTTCATGCCATCAAGGCTGGGATGGACATGGGCATTGTGAATGCAGGTCAACTGGTGATTTATGACGAAATTGACCCTGTACTCAAGAACCTCTGCGAGGATGTTATCCTCAACAGAAACAATGATGATAACCAGGCAACGGAAAAACTGATCCAGTTTGCTGAAACCGTAAAAGCCAAAGGAAAAGTGCAGGAAAGGGACGAAGCCTGGCGGAACAACCCCGTTGAAGAACGCCTGAAACATGCGCTGATCAATGGTATTACTGAATACATTGATGCGGATACAGAAGAGGCCAGGCAACAATATCCCCGTCCATTGGATGTGATTGAAGGACCCTTGATGGATGGCATGAACATTGTGGGAGACCTGTTTGGGGTTGGAAAAATGTTCCTTCCACAGGTGGTAAAAAGTGCCCGTGTCATGAAAAAAAGTGTGGCCGTTCTCACCCCCTTCATTGAGGCTGCAAAACAAGAGGCCTCTGCCGCAGGCAAGATTTTATTGGCTACGGTAAAAGGTGATGTGCATGATATCGGAAAAAATATTGTGGGTGTTGTACTGGGTTGCAATGGATACGATATCGTAGACCTTGGTGTGATGGTTGGAGCCGACAAGATCCTCGATGAGGCCATCAAACACAATGCAGACATCATCGGATTGAGTGGATTGATCACGCCTTCACTCGATGAAATGGTGCATGTGGCAGCAGAGATGAAACGCCGCGGAATGAAACAACCGCTACTGATTGGAGGCGCCACAACATCCCGCATGCATACTGCCCTCAAGATTGCACAACAGTACGACGGTGGTGTGGTACATGTATTGGATGCATCAAGAAGTGTATCAGTTGCAGGATCGCTGCTGAATCAAAATAAAAAAGATTTTCTTGGCGCAATAGATGTGGAATACGACAAGCTGCGTATTGAATTTGCGAACAAGAAGAACAGCAAGGAAATGCTTTCTTATGAAGAAGCAGTAAAGCGAAAGTTTACCATCAATTGGGATGAATCGACTTTCACTGCACCAAGTTTTACAGGCAAACAAGAAATCACCGGCATCAGCATTGAAACCCTGATTCCCTATATCGACTGGACTCCATTCTTCATTGCATGGGAGATGCATGGTAAATTCCCTGCAATCCTCAAAGATGCAATCATTGGACAAGAAGCATCAAAATTATATGATGATGCCAACGCCATGTTGCAAGAGATTGTTGCAGGCAAATGGCTTGAACCAAAGGCCGTCATTGGCTTCTGGCCAGCCAACAGCAATGACTGCGACAGCGTTACCTTGCTCAATGTTGAAACACATGAAGAAGTTGAACTGCAATTCCTCCGCCAGCAAATGAAAAAGGCTGCTGACCAGCCCAATCTTTCATTGGCCGATTTCATAGCTCCTGCATCAGCTTCAACACAAGACCATCTTGGTGCCTTTGCCGTTACCATCAAAGGGATTGAAGCGCACATCAAACGCTTTGAATCAGAGCATGATGACTACAGCAAGATCATGCTTCAGGCATTGGCAGACAGGCTTGCAGAAGCGCTTGCAGAATATATTCACATGAAAGTGAGAACGGAATACTGGGGCTATGCAAAAGATGAACTGCTGTCTAATGATGACATGATCAAAGAAGTGTACAGAGGCATCAGGCCAGCCCCCGGATATCCGGCCTGCCCAGATCATACCGAGAAAAACAAGCTCTTTCAATTGCTTGATGCCACCCAACAGATTGGCATCACCCTTACAGAATCATTGGCCATGTATCCTGCATCTTCAGTTTGTGGCTGGTATTTTGCACACCCTGAAGCAAAATATTTTGGTGTAGGAAAAATAACCAAAGATCAATTGCTTGACTATGCAGCAAGAAAGGGAATGGAAACTGCAGATGCTGAAAAATGGTTGAGGCCTAGCCTTGATGCTTAAGACAATAATCAAAAATAATCCATGCGAATCATTTCCTACAATGTAAACGGGATAAGGGCTGCTATTAAAAAAGGTTTGATTGATTGGCTCAAAACCGATCCAGCAGACATCATTTGTCTGCAAGAAACAAAGGCAACCAAGGATGATGTTGACATGATGGAAATCAATGACCTGGGCTATCAGGACTATTGGTTCAGTGCGAGCAGCAAAAAAGGATACAGCGGTGTAGCGGTTTTAACAAAGATAAATCCAGACAAGGTGGTCACTGGAAATGGCCACACGCAGAGCGATGATGAAGGCCGTGTCATTCAACTTCATTTTGGCAAACTGCTGCTGATCAATGCCTATTTCCCATCAGGCACATCCGGCGATGAAAGACAATCCTTTAAGATGGAATGGTTGAATGAGATGCTGCCCTACCTGAACAAAACAAAGAAAAAATTTGACGGTGTTATCCTTTGTGGTGATTACAATATTGCACACAATCCCATCGACATTCATGATCCCAAAGGCAACAAAAACACAACAGGATTTTTGCCTGAAGAAAGGGCCTGGATGGATGATTTTTTTGCATCAGGTTGGGTAGACAGCTTCAGAAAAATTCATCCAGAACCCCACAGGTATTCCTGGTGGAGCCAAAGATTTCCCAGTGTAAGGCTCAACAATAAGGGCTGGCGCATTGATTACATCAACGTTACGGAAAGCCTCGCTGCGCGCATTGTTGATGCAGAGATTTTCCCGGATGTAAAACACAGTGACCATTGCCCTGTTTACCTTGAACTCTCAAACATATAGCATGCTGGTATACAACATTACCTATGCCGTTTCACATGAAATTCATGAAGAATGGATGACGTGGATGAAAGGGATACATATCCCCGAAGTCATGTCTACAGGGCTTTTCAGCAGTTTCAAGGTACTGCGTTTGCTGGAAGTTGATGAACAGGAGGGATTGACTTTTGCAGTACAGTTTCATGCCGACACAGAGGAGCAATACCGTAAGTACATTGCTGAACATGCACCTGCATTGCGTTTGGCTGCAACCCGCCAATGGGGCGACCAAGTAATGGGATTTCGCACTTTAATGGCAATTGTGCAATAAGTGTGGAAAAATAGATTATCTTTACGGGCTAAAATGCAGGTCAGTATTGGCTTTTAGCGGAAATAAGTGAAGAAAAAAAATTTTGTTAGAATCAAAAAGCCTATAAATTTGTCAGTATACAAATCAATTAAAAATTTAAGTCTATGAACAAAGCTGAATTGATCGCCAAGCTCGCTGATGATGCTGGTATCACCAAAACTCAGGCTAACGCTACACTTGATTCATTTGTTAGCGCAGTAACCAAAACCCTCAAAGGTGGTGGTAAAGTTACATTGGTAGGTTTCGGTACTTTCTCTGTAACCAAAAGGGCTGCACGCAATGGTCGTAACCCACAGACTGGTGCTGTGATCAAGATCAAGGCAAAGAAGGTTGCCAAGTTCAAAGCTGGTAAAGAACTTTCTGCAAAGATCTAACCGCTTAAAAAAAATTAAAAAAGCAAGACGCTTGCGTGTCTTGCTTTTTTTTTCACTTTAAAATTTTAAAAACAAATACAATGGGAAGAGGCGACAAAAAAACAAGGAAAGGAAAGATATTCAAAGGTTCTTTCGGTAAGTCAAGACCAGCCAAAGCAGGCAAGAAAGCTGCTCCTCGCAAGGCTTAATGTGTTATCCGTTATCAGTTGTGGGTTGTGGTTTCATTATGCACAGTTCATCAACTGATAACTGACAACTGATCTTCTTAAGGAGCCAATCGTTCAATTGTCCAGGCTCCATCCAAATGGCTGTATTTTATTCTGTCGTGCAGTCTGTTGCTGCGTCCCTGCCAAAACTCAATGGTATCTGCTACAACCCTGTATCCGCCCCAGTGTGATGGACGGGGAACTTCACCTGAAGCATACCGCTCAAGCAATGCTGCTGCATTTTTGTCAAGGATTTCACGTGTTTCAATGACCCTGCTTTGCGGAGAGGCCCATGCACCCAATCTGCTCCCCAAGGGCCTGCTGTAAAAATATTCGTCACTTTCTTCTGGAGACACCCGCTCACATCTTCCCTCTATGCGCACCTGCCTTTCCAATTCTTTCCAGAAGAATACCAGTGATGCATAAGGATTGGCATCAAGTTGTTGCCCCTTGTCACTGTCATAATTGGTATAAAAAACAAATCCCTTTTCGTCAAACCCTTTAAGCAAAACAATCCTGGCCGATGGCCTTCCTCCTGTAGTAATCGTTGAAAGGGTCATGGCATTGACTTCAACTATTTCAGAAGCAATAGCCTCATCCCACCATTGGCTGAATTGCGCAACAGGACTGGCATGCACATCTGATTCAGATAGTGAACGAAGCTGGTAGTCTTTGCGGATGGAGGAGATGGACATTGGGGTGTAGGGGTTTAGAGGTGGAGAGGTTTAAGGGTGTAGGGTGGAGAGGTTTAAGGGTTGAGGGGTGTAGGGTGGAGAGGTTTAAGGGTTGAGGGGTGTAGGGTGGAGAGGTTTAAGGGTTTAGGGGTTGAGGGGTGGAGGGGGTAGAAGCTAAGATGATAAGTTAGAATTGAAAAAAGTTGGATAGAGTAGA
>JBIJAE010000296.1:0-2563 GCA_044345895.1 Chitinophagaceae bacterium | reverse complement strand
CTCTTTTATAGATAATGCTAAATACAGGGACCTTGGCCATCTCAATTTTTGCTATGGTTTTATTGGCACCTGGGATGCCCGGGCTAGTCAATGGCACATCCATCATAGAGTTGTGGTTGCAAACAACGATATAATTTTCACCTTTTTTGAAATGATCTCTGCCCAAAATTCTGAGCCGAACCCCGCTGAGGGTAAAGAAAACTGCCATCCACATCCTCATAACTTGCATAAATGAAGCCGTTCTTTTAGGTTCTGCATATATATCCGTAACCCATACTGCGGGTATAAAGACCAACATCGAAACTATAAAAACGATTGCTCCCCAAACGGTAAAAACCCTGCCTAAAATATTTTTAACCATGCTATTGTTCTATAATTATCCAATCAATGGGGTCAATCCCATTTTTGACAAGGTATTCATTTGCCTTTGAAAAATGACGGCATCCAAAAAATCCCTTGTCTGCTGCAAACGGGGATGGATGCATTGCCTTCAATACAAGATGTCTTCCTTCATCAATATGGGCTCCCTTTTCTTTTGCAAAGTTACCCCAAAGCATGAAAACCAGGTTATTCTTTTGGGAATTGAGCATATTAATGACTGCATCGGTAAAAAATTGCCAGCCGATACTGGCATGGCTGTTGGGCTGGTTTGCCCTTACGGTCAAGCTGGCATTCAACAACAAGACCCCTTGTTGGGCCCATTGTGTAAGGTCTCCGTAATGGCGGGGCATGTTGATGCCAAGGTCATTCTCAATTTCCTTGTAGATATTGACCAGCGATGGGGGAGGTTTGATGCCTTTTTGAACCGAAAAGCTCAATCCATGTGCTTGGTTGGGCCCATGATAAGGATCCTGGCCAATGATTACCACTTTCACATCTTTAAGGTCTGTGGTATTGAAGGCATTAAAAATGAGTGATCCAGGAGGGTAAATGGCCTGTTTGCTGGTGATTTCATTCTTGAGTAATTCAACAATCCCCAGGAAATATTCCTTTTTGAATTCGTTAGAAAGGGCTTTTTTCCAGCCTGCAGAAATTTTTACATCCATTGTTCACTTCTCTTCTTGTCTGCAAGCTAAAAAAAATTATCTTTGCACTCCTTAAAGATATCCAGGTCCCGTAGCTCAGTTGGATAGAGCGGCAGCCTTCTAAGCTGTAGGTCATTGGTTCGAATCCAATCGGGATCACTTCTCCTCTTCTACAAATTCCCCTTCTTCATCTCACTCATCGCATAATCAGCAGCCCTTGCTGTTAAGGCCATATAGGTGAGTGATGGATTTTGGGTAGAAGTGGAAGTCATGCAGGCACCGTCTGTTACAAATACATTCTTGCATTCGTGCAGCTGGTTCCATTTGTTGAGCATGGACGTTTTGGTATCGTGCCCCATTCGTACTCCTCCCATTTCATGGATGTCCAAGCCTGGTGCTTGTTTTGAATCGGTAAAGTTGATGTCGTAAAATCCGGCTTTCTCAAACATCATGGTCATTTGTTCCTGGTAATCTTTAACCATTTTTTCGTCGTTGTTGTCATAATCAATGCTGATGCTCAGCAAAGGCATGCCCCATTCGTCTTTCTTGTTCTTGTCCAGTGCAACATAGTTGCTTTCCTTGGGTATGGTTTCACCCATCATGTGTGATCCCACATTCCATGGCCCCAGTTCTTTTTTATCCAAGTTGTTTTTTAATTCTTCTCCAAATCCATCAGTGTTTCTTTTGATGCCCCTGTTGGCTGAAAAACCGGCCGCATAGCCCCGCAAGAAATCTGTTTCCTGTTTTTCTACATTTCTGAACCTTGGGATATAAGCACTTGTATGGCTCCTGCCATCTGTTGTCTTGTCCAGAAATCCATCGTATTTACCTGACACCCTGGCGCGGTAATTGTGGAAGGCCACATATTTACCCAGCAATCCATTGTCATTGCCCAATCCGTTGGGGAATCGCTTGGAGGTTGAGTTCAGGAGAATCAGGTTGGTGTTGAGTGCCGCAGCATTTACAAAGATTACCCTGGCAAAATATTCAGTAGCCTTGTGTGTTTTGGCATCGATTACCGCAACACCGGATGCTTTTCCTGTCTTTTCATCGTAAATGATGGAATGTACAACCGCACCTGAAATCATGGTGAGGTTTCCTGTTTTTTCAGCCCAGGGAAGCGTCACCGAATTGGAACTGAAATAGCCGCCAAACGGGCATCCCCTTTGACAAAGGTTTCTTTTCTGACACTGCGCCCTTCCTTGTTCCAAATGAATTTTTTGGGGAACAGTCAGGTGTGCGCACCTTCCATAAATTACATGGCGTCCTTCAAAATTTTTCTTAACAAAATCGCTGAAATAATTTTCAACACAGCTGAGTTCAAGGGATGGCAAAAATTCACCATCAGGCAATGAAGGTATATTGTCTCTGTTACCGGAGATGCCTGCAAATTTTTCAACATAACTGTACCAGCTTGCGAGGTCTTTGTAGCGGATGGGCCAGTCTACGGCAAATCCATCACGGGCAGGGCCTTCGAAGTCAAATGGACTCCAGCGCTGTGTTTGGCGGGCCCACATCAATGATTTTCCGCCTGTCTG
>JBIJAE010000294.1:0-2571 GCA_044345895.1 Chitinophagaceae bacterium | reverse complement strand
CGTGGTGCCGTTGAAGCAGAAGACACCATTACTGATCCAAGGATCAGGACCATCAACAAGCAAGGGCAAATTGTTCCTGCAAAAGAGCCGCTGCATTTTTATGAACCCACCATGGCCGGATTGGATTGTGGGCTTTCTTTCGCAAAGGCCCTGATCAGGGATTGTCCGGCTGATGTCAATATTCTCATGATTCCTGCTGCGGTTGGCGGAAGCAATATCCGCCAATGGTTGGGGGATTCGGTTCATCGTGGTGTACGATTGCTGAGCAATTTCAACGAGAAGATGGCCCTCGCAAGGCAATACGGCACCATCAAGGGAATACTCTGGCACCAGGGGGAAGGCGATGCCAACGAAAAGGGCCTGCCAGTATACAAGGAAAACATGCAAAAGCTGTTTGGTATTTTCAGGGAAGCATCTGGTAAAAAGAAATTGCCCATCCTATTGGGCGAACTGGGCGCCTTTAACCTCAATGCGGCAAAACAATTCAAGCAGATCAATCAAATCATTTGGGAATATTCATCTACAGATAAAAACACTGCTGTTGTTGCCACTGGCGACCTTGACCACAAAGGCGATAACCTGCATTTCAATGCAGCCGGGCAAAGGGCCATGGGAGCCCGTTACGCAAAGGCCTATTGGTTGCTTAGACATTGATGCCGAAAAGGTAAGCTAAAGCGTTTTCATCCTGAACAAAATGAAAAAAGCAGAAACCAGGGTAATGATTCCGATCAGGATGATGGAACTGTTAACCCCCAGCTGATCTGCTGTAATGCCCGTGATGACAGCACCTATCGCGTATCCGCTGTCTCTCCAGAACCTGAAAATGCCCAGGCTTTTTCCACGGTCCAACGCATGTGTATTGTCACTGATGGTGGCAAGAAAGGTGGGATACACCATCGCGGTTCCAATGCCCAGCGCAGTGCTGATGATCACCATTTCTGTATAGGTGTTGGCAAGGGTCAAAACAAAGATGGCGATGGCTTGAAGCATCATTCCCCAAAACAACAGGCCTTTTTTCGATACCATGTCTGCCAGCTTTCCGGTGATGATCTGGCTGAGGCCCCAGACGGCAGGGTAGATGGAGGTGATGATGCCCACATCCACCAAATCAAAATGTTTCCTTGCCAGGATGATGGGTAGTAAACCCCAGATCATTCCATCGTTGAGGTTGTTGACCAGGCCTGCCTGTGTTACGGCACCCAGTTGCCTGTTTTTAAAAGTTGTTTCAAGAAAAATATTTTTTAATCTTGGCAATTGGTTCAGGTTGATGGCTTCAGCTGCAACAAAGGCTCCTGTATCCTGCACAAAGAAAACACTGAGCACCAATCCGATGAAGGCCACCAAAACACCAAGGTAAAATGGATAAGGGAAGATGCCATAATGGTCAGCAATGTAGGCTGTAAAAAATGCCATGATGGCCACGGCAATGTATCCTGCAAACTCATTCAATCCCATGGCGAAGCCACGGTTTTTTTGTCCTACCAGGTCAATTTTCATAGCAACCGTGCTCGACCAGGTAAAGCCCTGGTGGATGCCCAGCAAGACATTGGCAAAGACAATCCATGACCAGCTGGGAGCGTAAATGAAAATCAGTGGAACCGGAAAAGCAATGATCCAGCCCAGCACCAGTATTTTTTTTCTGGTGTATTTGGCAGCAAGAAATCCGGAAAAATAATTGGCAATGGCTTTGGAGATACCAAAGATGACAATGAATGAAAGCAAGACAGCGGTTGAGGCAATATTGAATTTTGCTGCAGCAAACTCAGGCAGGATGGACCTTTCAATGCCAATCATGGCGCCAACAAAAGCATTGACGATGATCAACAATACAAACTGTTGAAGGTTTTCCTTCAAGCCCAGCTGCACAGGTTGATCAATAGTCTTGTACATGCTGACAAAGTAAGCTCATGCTCTTCAATGTGAAGGTGATTATCATCACATTGCGCTAAATAAGCCACCCCAAAAAATATAGCTGTCAAATAAGCAGAAAGCAGATGGTGCATAAATTAACTTTGTGGTTCGTGCATGAATTTATCCATGCTGCACGGCAAACATCAATCAGATTTCTTAAAACACAGTGCAATTTAAACATTTGTTGGACAATCCGGTTTGGGAGGCTTTGGGAACAGAAGATGCAAGGCTGAATTGCGGCACTGATGTGGTCAGGTATTTTGCTGATGACGTTTCTCCATTTGTTGGGATGGGGCATTGGGATGATCAGGACCTTGCCTTGCTTGAAAAGCAATTGCCTGCAGACAGGAGTTTCTCGGTGATGATTGCTGATCAGGTAAGAATACCTGCTTGTTTTGAGATTTTATTTACAACACCCTTGTACCAGATGGTCTGCACAAGGTTTCAGCCCATTTTTGACAGCAGGCTGAGCATGCGCAGCCTGGGCGATGCAGATGTTCCTGCAATGCTTGAACTAACATCTCTTACAAAGCCCGGACCCTTTTTGCAGCGTACCATCGATTTTGGCCATTATATCGGGATTGTTGAAGGAGATAAACTGCTGGCCATGGCCGGGGAAAGGCTGCATGTAAAAGGCTATACGGAAGTGAGTGCTGTTTG
>JBIJAE010000273.1:0-2820 GCA_044345895.1 Chitinophagaceae bacterium | reverse complement strand
TCATTGAATTCCCATCCTCCAATATTCCAGAAGGAATGACGGTTGAAGTGGGCATGAAGCTGAACCTTCAAAACCAGTATGGACAGCCTGTTCCAGTTGTAGTGATGGAAGTGAAGGAAGAAGTAATCATTATGGATGCCAACCATTTCCTTGCAGGAAAAGACCTCACCTTTGAAGTGGAGATCGTTGAGATTGTAAGCTAGTCTGCTTTCGTGATCATATAGCACCACCGCAACAACTTCCCTTTGAAATCAAACGGAGTGGTTGCGGTGGTGATGTTTTTAACCATTCCTTTGATGCCCGCCTCATCCAGTTCAAATTTCCTGGCATTGGTGCTGAAATAAAGCACTCCGCCAGGTGAAAGCACCCTCAGGCATTCATTGACCAGTTCAACATGCATCGGCTGAATATCAAGCACATCTTTCATTGATTTGCTGTTGCTGAAGGTGGGTGGATCGAGTACAACCAAGTCAAAACTTCCCTTTTCAACTGTGGGTAAATATTGCAGTACATCTACCCTTTCGTAGCCGTATTGTTGGCCTGAAAACCCATTCAGTTCCATGTTTTTTTGGGCCCATTCCAGATAAGTGTTAGATAAATCTGCAGAGACAACGCTTTTTGCGCCACCCGCTGCAGCATAAACCGAGAAAGAGCCGGTGTAACAGAACAGGTTCAAAATTCTCTTGTCTTCAGCTGCCTTTCTGACTATATCCCTTGTTATGCGGTGGTCAATGAAAAGCCCCGTATCCAGGTAATCGGTGAGGTTGACCAGGAACTTCAACCCTCCCTCTTCAACTTCGATAAATTCTTTCCGGTCGTCTGTTTTTTGGTATTGGTCTTGTCGACTTTCCTTTCTTTTCCGCTCTTTGAGGTAAAGCTGGTCCTCCGTTTTGCCAAGTACATGCCTGATCACTTCAAGGCTGTCCTCCAGCCAACGGTCATAATCCTCTTCAGAAAGCCGGTGGTTGCTCCTGTATTCCGTCACCAAAACATTGTCACCATAAATGTCAATGATCAGGGGAAACTCTGGCAAATCACGGTCATACAAGCGGTAACAGGAAACATCCTGCTGCTTCGCCTGTTTCTTCAGGATCCTGTATACCTTCTTGAGGCGGTTGTCGAACATGATGAGTTTGGCATCAGACATGCAGGCAAGTTAAATCAATTCTCTACTTTTGTAAAAATACTGCCATGAAATACTTCCTCTCCGCTGTTCTGTTCATGATTACCGCCTGCTCCCTCAACGGGCAACAAGCAAATGCCATCAATCCTGACGCTTTTTTAAAAGCAATTAGTGCCGGTAAAATACAGGTACTTGATGTCAGAACAGCAGACGAATACAAGAGCGGTCATATCAACAACGCTTTACAAGCCAATTGGCTGGACAAAAATGAATTCAATGACCGAACCTCACACCTCGACAAAAACAAAACCGTTTATATCTATTGCCTGAGCGGTGGAAGAAGTGGTGCCGCAGCTGAAGTTTTGCGCACCAAAGGCTATACTGTTATCAACCTTGAAGGTGGCATCAATGCATGGAAAAGAGAAAGCAAACCTTTGGTAGGCGTTGACCCCAATGCCAAGCAAACCAGCATGGCCTCCTACGAAGGACAGGTCAGGAGCACCAATATCGTGCTGGTGGATTTTGGCGCAGAGTGGTGCCCTCCCTGCAAAAAGATGGAACCTGTTTTGGATGCTTTCATGAAGCAGAACAACAAAAAACTAACCCTGGTAAAAATGGATGGCGGCATTGAAACAGCCCTCATGAAATCCCTAAATGTAGAGGCCTTGCCAACTTTTATCCTCTACAAAAATGGTAAAGAGGTTAAAAGAAAACAAGGCCTCGTGACACAGGAAGAATTCAATTCCTGGTTGAAATAAACTATTTTTTTGCTTTCTGCATGGCATTGGTTGATGGACCGCCACCCCTTGGTGCGCCCAAACCGCTGATGGCTGAAGCTCCTTTGAACAACTGGAAGCGACTAGGCATCTCCCTTACAGGCCACATGCCATTGGATTCATTGATGTCTGCAGTTTCGCGCATGGGATCCAACTTGATACCCACAACCTCCTTGTTCTTGACAAACAACTTGGTCACTTTTTGCTCATTCAATTTCCAGATGCCGACAGGGATTCTGTCCACTTCCTTGCTGCCATCCTTGAACGTCCATTCCACAATGATGGGCATCACCATCCCACCCTTGTTGCTGAATTGCAGCTCATAGAAATGCTTGTCTTCCCAGGCGGCGTAGTTGGCATTGTCTTTTTGTGCATCAAGCTGTTGCTGTACCATGTCCTGGAACATTTTAGCATCAGCACTTCTGTTGTAATAATAGTAATCGCGAAGGGTTGTGTCGGTATTGGTATAGTATATCAAGTTTTTGTCTTCACGGTTTCTGACCTTGCTGATGGTTTCAAATTCCGGCGCCTTCATGGAAGCCATGTTTTTGTTGGCATCCAGCCTGAACCATTTTACCGAATCAATAGAAATGTCCACAGGCTCGGTACCAAAGTACCAACCCCTCCAGAACCAATCCAGGTCTACAGCACTTGCATCTTCCAGTGTCCTGAACAGGTCATTGGGTGTTGGGTGCTTGAAAGCCCATCTTCTTGCATACTCCTTGAAAGCATAATCAAACAGCTCTCTTCCCATGATGGTTTCACGCAGAATGTTCAACCCGGTTGCCGCCTTTGCATAGGCATTTGATCCAACGCTGGCCACATTATCACCCTTGGTCATGATGGGCTCCAGCATGTCTTTGGGCAACTTCATGTAGTCGGCAATCAGGTGTGCCGGACCGCGACGGGAAGGATAATTGT